>RFHJ01000133.1 GCA_003696905.1 Gammaproteobacteria bacterium
TAGACGGTCACCCACAGCCGCTCGGGGGGCAGGCCGAAGTGGTTGGTCAGCAGGTCCCAGGCATAACCGATGGCGTCACGCTTGAAATAGTCGCCGAAGGAGAAATTCCCGAGCATCTCGAAGAAGGTGTGGTGGCGCGCGGTGTAGCCGACATTCTCCAGGTCGTTGTGCTTGCCGCCGGCGCGCACACAGCGCTGGGCACTGGCCGCCCGGGTATAGGGCCGCTTCTCCTTGCCCAGGAAGACGTCCTTGAACTGCACCATGCCGGCATTGGTGAACAGCAGGGTCGGGTCGTTGGCCGGCACCAGCGGGCTCGACTCGACGATCTGGTGTCCCTGTTCGGCGAAGTAGTCGAGAAAGGCGGTGCGGATTTCTGCGCTGGTCTTCATGGCGTTTGCAAGTTATTGGGTCAAAAGGGGAATCTTATGCACCTAAGCAGCAAATGTCACCCGCTCAAGCGTCCTGTGAAACACCGACGGCCAGCTCGTCCTGGCCCCGCTCGCACTGGATATGGACGTCGAAGCGCACCCCTGCGTCCTCGGGAAAGCTCTGGGCCACGATCCACACCTGACTGATATCGTCACCCAGTTCAGCGAGGGCCGCCAGGGCGTTGCGGGTCCGCTCGTCGTCGAAGAAGGCAAAGGGCTCGTCGAGAAAGGCGAACTGCTTCCCCTTGACCTTGCGCGCCAGCAGCTTCTGCGAAAGCGCCAGGCGCAGTGCCAGCATGATCTGCCGCTGCGTACCGCTGGAGACCTCGTCGAGTGCCATGAAATCCCGCTTCTCTGCCGAGAAGACCTGAACCTTCAGGTCTTCGTCGACCTTCAGGTGTTCATAACGACCCTCGGTGAAGCGCGGCAGCAGGCGGGCGACCAGATCCTTGATATCGCGGTTGAAGTTGTTGGAGAGATGATCGATCGCGCCCGCCAGCAGCTCCAGCGCCGTGCGCCGCAGACCAATACGCGATTCGATCTCCTCGCGCTTCTCCCGTAGTCCTTCTATCACCTGGTTCAGACGCTCTGCCTGGCGCAGCCGCTCCCGCTCTTCCTCGATCGCCTGGTCGAGGTCGCCGACCCCTGCCTGGAGCTGTTCCTGCACCCAGCCCAGCCACTCCAGCTCGGGCTCGACATAATCGTGGACCTGACGCAGGGTCGCCTCGCCGTTGGACATGGGATCGACCAGCAGTTCCAGGGTGCCGGCATCCGGTCGTCGTGGGGATGCCTCGACCTCCGGGGCATGGGACGGCTCGTCGACCACCTCGGTCTCGTCGCCCTCTTCTGGCAGTTCACAGACGGATGCCCCTTCCTGCGCCTGCAGGGAGGGCAGCAGCGGCTGTTCGGCCTCGAACGCCACATCGATCTCGCGTGCCCGCTGCAGAGTCTCCACCAGACGCCCGGACTCTGCCCGCAAGGCGCGGATGCGGCCTGACTTGGCCGCCACACGCACCCAGCTCAGCAGGAAGAGAACGGCGAAGGCGATGGCGCCCCACAGGATCCACTGGTTCGGCACCGCCTGCCACTGCGGCACATACTGGTCCAGAAGACCACGTAACTGGGCCGCCAGCGGCATGCCAGCCCCCTTGCCGAGCAACCACCAGACCGCCCCCGCGGCCAGCGCCAGCAGGAAGAACAGGAAACGCAGCAGACTGGCGCGTGAGCGGGCCGACTCGGCACGCAGGATCTCCTGCTTGTTGGTCTCGTAGACACCGAGCCGCTCGATGATCTCCTCGCGCAGACCGGCCACCAGATCCGCCTCGTCCTGGGTCTCTTCGCGTTCCTTCTCGAGACGCTGCAGACGGCCCTCCTCGAGATCCAGCTCATCGATCTCTTGCCGGGTGCTCTCGATTTCGGTCTGCACCTCCTCCCGCTGTTCCTCGAACTCACGGATCTCGTCGTGGATCTCGTCCGCCACCTGCTCCAGCGGCGCCACACCAGCCATGATCTTGACCGCCCGGCTATGGGGATGCGGCGTGGTGATCTCGCGCTGCGCGAGATAGAAGGATTCGACGAACTGCTCGTATTCGAATCCGACCAGCTCGGTCAGGCGTTCGGCCACCTGGGGCACGCCCCTGGCCAACGGTTTGTCCTCGCCCACCCGATGCAGCTTGGCGCCGTGATTGCCCTCGCGATCGAGCTGACGCGAGAGACGATAATCGTCATCGCCCACCCTGAAGTCGAGCACGACGTTGCAATGCCCCTCCCCCCAGCGGACGACCTTCTCCAGCTCGTCCGGACCGATGGAGAAGGTTCGCCCGAAAAGGGCGAAGCACACCGCCTCGCCAATGCTGCTCTTGCCCGACTCGTTCGGGCCGCTGATGGCGATCAGGCCATCCTCGGGCAGGGTGAGCGCCAGATGGCGGTATTTGAGGATGTTGGTCCCCTCGAGTCGCGAGATGATCATGCCTTGCCCTCTTCCTCGAGCCGATGCAGCTTGTCCAGCACCAATTCCATGGCCTGGCGATAATGGGACTCGTCGAAGTCACCGCTGCTGTTGCGCCGGCGCTCGAACTCCGCCTCACACCAGGCGGCGAACTCCGCTGACGGCTTGTTGGACGTCGATTCGACCCGGGACGGGGATGAACTCTCGGACATGCCTCTCTCCTTCGGGCAGGCAAACGGGGCCGAAAGTATATCCGGTTTGAAAGCGTGGGCGCATGCCCGCCGGGCCGTCGTGGCCTCATGGAGCGAGCTAAAATCCGGGAAGGCTGTTTTCTTCGGGACCGCGGCCCTTCCAGCGCACAGGCAGCCAACTCAACCGATGCCCCTGTCACTCACCATGATGGAATCCGGTCGTCATGAGGTGACCGAAGCGGTTCGTCCCTCACCGCATCCTGCAACGTGCTCTGTTGGTAGGGTGTGGTGAGCTCAGCGAACCGCATCAGAAAGGGTTCCTGAACACCCATTCCTGCCCTAGCCGCCGGTCATCGACATGAAGCGGACGACCTTTTCCTGCCGTTCGTTGAATTCGTGTCGCTCGGGCTTGAGGTTGACCGCCGCCATCACATGTTCCATCAGTTCGTCATCACTGCAGCCGGCACGCAGTGGCTCCCGCAGCCCGTAGCGGTGCTCGTCGCCCAAGCAGGCGAAGATGTCCCCCTCGCATGAGAGCCGGACCCGATTGCAGGTCTCGCAGAAGTGTTGCGAGATGGGGGTGATGAACCCAATCCGAGTCTCGCTTCCGGGGATACGATAGTAACGGGCCGGCCCTGCCCCAAGCATGCTGGCCGGCTCGAGGCCATGCCTTTTCACCAGTTCGTCGCGCACCTGTTGCAGATCGAGGTAGCTGCCCAGGGCCTTGCGCCCGGTATCACCCACCGGCATGGTCTCGATCAGGCGCAGCGAATAATTCCGTTCGGCGCAGAATTCGATCAGGTCGTCGAACTCGTCGTCGTTGAACCCCTTCATCGCCACGGTGTTGAGCTTGATCGGCCACATCCCTGCCTCGCGCGCCGCCTCGATGCCCCGCAACACCTTGTCGAGCTTGCCACCACCGGTGATCTCGCGGTAGCGGTCGGGACGCAGCGAATCGAGACTCACGTTCAGCCGCTGCACACCCGCCTCGGCCAGGGGGACGGCCAGTTTCTCCATCCGGGTGCAGTTGCTCGACAGCGCAACGTCCTCGATGCCGGGGATCTCCGCCAACATCTTCACCAGCACCGGCAGGTCGCGGCGCACCAGCGGCTCACCCCCGGTCAGGCGCAGGTGGCGCAGCCCCAGCCGCGCGAAGGCCGACACCACGCGAGTCAGCTCCTCGAAACTGAGCCAGCCGCCGGGCTCGGCAAAGTCCTTGAACCCCTTGGGCATACAGTATTGACAGCGCAGGTCACAGCGGTCGGTGACCGAGAGCCGCAGGTAGTCTATGGCTCGCCCGAACTGGTCGCGTAGCGTGGTACTCATGAGGATTCTCCCAAGTGGGGCTTGCGCCCATTGTAATACCGGCCCCAAGGTTTTGCGCGGCGCTCAACGCCCGCGTTGGATACCCAGCCGTTTCATCTTCTCCCAGAGGGTCTTGCGGCTGATCCCCAGGGCCTCGGCGGTGCGCTGCATCTGCCATCTGTGCGAATCCAACGCTTCGAGGATTCGCTCCCGCTCCGCCTCGTCGCGGGCAGACCGCAGATTCCTTTCCGGGGCCGTGGCAGGCAGACCCAGCATCTCGGGTGTCAGGCGATCGCTGTCGCAGAAGATGCAGGCCCGGTCGATGGCATTCTTCAGTTCTCGCACATTCCCCGGCCAGGAATAGGCCAGCATGGCATTGCGGGTGGCCTCATCGATCGCGGGCGGCGGCACCCGCCCCACGCGCGCCGCATTCTCGGCAAGGAATTGCTCCGCCAGCCACAGCACATCCGCGGGACGCTTGCGCAACGGAGGGACGCAAAACTGGACCACATTGAGTCGGTAGTAGAGATCTTCGCGAAAGCGGCCCTCCCGCACCCGCTGCTGTAGATCCTGATGGGTGGCGCAGACGAGCCGTCCCACGAAGGGCAACGTCTGCTCGCCGCCGACCCGCTGAAACACCCTTTCCTGTATTACCCGCAACAACTGTACCTGCAGATCCAGGGGCATATCGCCGATCTCATCGAGGAACAACACCCCGGCTCCGGCGCGCTCGAAGGCCCCTGCATGACGCTGCGTGGCACCGGTGAAGGCCCCTTTCTCATGACCGAACAGCTCGCTTGCGGCCAGATGTTCGGGCAGGGCGCCGCAATTGACCGCCTCGAAGGGCTCGTCGGGCACCAGGGATTCATGGATGTGCCGAGCCAGTACCTCCTTGCCCACACCAGACTCGCCCTGAATCAGGACCACCACCTCGGGGTGCGGCGCCAGTCGCGGGATCCTGTCGAAGAACGGACGCATGCCCGGCGCCACCTCGTCGGCTGCTTTTCTTTCGCTCTGGACAGGGGCCTCTGCCGCCAACTCTCGTATGCGCTGCAATAGCTCCTGGATATCCAATGGCTTGGTGAGGTAATCCGCCGCCCCTTGCCGCAACAGACGGACGGCCTGTTCGATGCTGCCATAACCGGTAATGAAGACGGACGGCGGCAGCGGCTGGACTCGCGCCCTCAGGGCGGCGAAGAAGGTCTCGCCATCCATGCCGGGCATACGGATGTCACTGAGTACCAGCTGATACCCACCGGCCTCCAATGCGTCGAGCGCCTCGTCGCCGCTCCTGAACCAGTCGCAGCCCATCCCCTCGATTTCGAGGCGCTCCTGCAGCGACTCACCGACGATGGGATCGTCCTCCAGCAATGCCACCTTGATGTTGGGTCCGCTGCTCACCGCCGGCCCTCCGCCAGTTCGGCCACCGCCCCCTCCTCGAGCGGCAAGACCGCTCGGAAGCAGGTGCCCTGATCGTCCGACGACACTTCGATCTCCCCGCCCAACTGCACCACTATCTGGTAGGTGATCCAAAGTCCCAGGCCCGTACCCCCTGGCCTGCCGGTGTGAAAAGGCTCGAAGATATGCTCGAGCTGACTCTGAGGAATCGGCTCGCCGTCGTTCGATACGGCGAGTATCAGGTCCCGCCCACTCTGCTCGATGTCCACCCGCACCGAGCCCCCGCCACTCCCTGCGGCCGCCTGCAGGGCGTTCAAACCGAGGTTGAGAAGAATCTGCCGCACAGCGTTCGCAGGCAATGGCAGGGGCGCCTGTAGCCCATTGTGCCATGACAGTGCCACCCGCCGGGCCGCCTCATTGGCCTGCAACAGCCGCTCGATGTCATCGATGTCATCGGGGGTACAGTCGCGACGCTCGACGCGACACTCGACCAACAGGGCGGACACGGTTTCTTGAATCTGCCGCAACCCGCGCTCGATCAGGCCAAGGGTCTTGTCGTGATTGCGCGCCGAGGCCGGTTGCTGCCGGTAGGAATCGATCGCCACCAGCATGCCCGTGAGCGGATTGTTGATCTCGTGGGCCACCCCCCCGGCGATGCGTCCGATCGCCGCCAGGCGATCCTGTGCCAACATCTGACGCTCGAGCTCCTGCTTCGCACGCAGTTCTTCCAGCATGCTGCGGAATCCTTGCCCTAGCTGCCCGATCTCGTCACCCCCTGTGTAGACGGGGCACTCGAGATCCTCGATACGATCCTGACTGATACGGCGCATGCATTGGGCCAGCTGCACCAGGGGCGCGACCAGGCGGCTGCCCCAGGCCCATCCCAGGGGAACAATGACCGCGAGTAAACCGATCATGACCAGCAATCCCTGCTTCAGCAGGGCCAGCAGGCGGATGCGCACCGCGTCCTTCGGCCCCGCCATCAACAAGGTACCGACCTGGCCGTCTTCACTCAGCAACGGCAACAGGACAAATTGCCGGCCATCCCATTCGGCATGACTCACCGCCCCACCTCTGGCCTGCAACGTCATATCGGCCAGCAGCCAGGCCAGTGGCGTGTCATCGAGGGCTGCTGCCAACGGAAACTGCCGTGGTCGATCGCTGGCGAAAATCCTTCCATACTGATCCAAGACCACCCGAAAGGACTCCCGCTCGTCATATTCGATACCGGAGTAGCGTCCACCGTTCACTGCGGTATAGGCCGTCCAGACATCGTCATGACGCACCGCCTCGGTGACGATGGCCGACAATGCACGTGCCTCGGAGACGAGTGATCGCTGGAGATCTGCACGCAGATTGACCGCCGACTGGACGCCGATGGCCATGAACACAAAGAAGGAAGTCGCCATGCTCACCGCCACCAGGCTGAGCGGCATGCGTATTCGCAGGCTCTGGAAACGCCCCCTCACCCTGCGAAACCCTCGTCACCCACCGTGCTCGCCATCAATGCGATACCGGCATAGAGCTTGGGCGTTCGAAACACGAAACCATCCAGCCCGAGCGAAGCCAGCAGTTCCCGCCCTTCCGGATCCTCGTGCATCTGTGACAACACCTCCGCCAATTGCCGCTGCTGTCCGGGCTCGCTGCCATGGGTGCTGACAATGGGAGGGAAGCCGAATGCGGGGGAGCGCTCCACGATCCGCGTCTGCCCGGTCAATTCCGGGTGCAGACGGGCGAGTTGGTCCCAGACATAGCCATCCACGGAGCCACCGTCGGCAAGCCCTGATGCCACCGCCTCGATCACATGGCGATGCCCCCAAGTAAAAAAGGTACGACGGAAGAACCTGTCTCGCCCATTCGCCGGGCGCAGCTGATGCAGCCGATAGGCCGTGTAGAGGTAGCCGGAATTCGACAAGGGATCGGAGAAGGCGAAGCTGCGGCCTTCGAGATCCTCAAGTTTTTGCACCTCTCGACGTTTCCGCTGAGTGATGATGTAGGCATGATAGAGCGGCTCGCCCCGGTAGACCGGGACCGCCAGAAGATCCAGGGTATCCAGATGCTGGACATAAGGATAGCCACAGATCCAGGCAGCATCCACGTGGCGCCGATCGAGTTGTTCCATGATGTCCTGGTACTTGGCCCGCTGCACGAAATTAACGGGTTGCCCGAGTTGTTTGGCGAGCCAGACACTCCACCGGCGCAGAAAGGCCACCCGGTCATCCAGAATCACCGGGGTGAGCCCAATGCGCAGTGGCTCGGCGGCCAGTACATGATGCACCGGCGTCAGTGCCGCAGCTGCCCCCCATAGGAGAAATTCGCGTCGTCTCATAGGGGTGAGCATAACCACGAGGTTTCCTCCTGTCATGCCATCCAGTCGGCCCTGCCACGGACGTTACAGAAAGGTAACGGCCGACAGGCATGCGTTACCAACTCGTAACCTCTGTCCCGGAGACGGACCGGAAGCAGGGCCCGTTACAGGACGCCACTCCAGGCAGCCAATGATTGGCCCGAAAATTGCTGAGGTGTTTGGTGGGTTCCTATCGATGGAAACCCTGATAACGACACCAATCCACACGCCACTCTTAAAGAGGAGACAACTGATGAGCAAGCTCAGTCGGCGCGGCTTCATCAAGCTGGGCGGTGCCGGTGTGGCTGCAGGTGCAGCCTCACTCTCACCCGCCAATGCACTGGCAAAATCCGAGGCCCGCAACCCGGGGGCCACCACCCTGCCCTATCCCAACAAGGTGATCGGCAAGGCGAAATCCCTGCCCAAGAACAAGGCGGTCCACTTCAACTATCCGGACGACCTCTCCCCCTGCGCAGTGATCCGCATGGGCCAGCCCGTTCCCGGTGGCGTGGGGCCCAACAAGGACATCGTGGCCTACAGCACCCTGTGCACCCACATGGGCTGCCCCGTCTCCTACGATCCATCCACGCGTGACTTCAAGTGTCCCTGTCACTTCAGCGTGTTCGACAGCGAGAAGAAAGGTCAGATGGTCACCGGTCAGGCCACCGAGAACCTGCCGCGGATCCGTCTTCGGTACAACGCCAAAGACGACTCCGTGACTGCGATCGGTGTCGACGGACTCATCTACGGCCGCCAGGCCAACATCCTGTAACCCGGAGGGCAAGCAATGTCACATAAAGATCGTGTACCCCTGCCGCCCGTCGGCGCACAGAAAACCAACATGACCTGCCACTTCTGCATCGTGGGCTGCGGCTATCACGTGTACAAGTGGCCACACGGAACCGAAGGCGGTCGCGCACCCCATGAGAATGCCCTGGGTAAGGACTTCCGTACCCAGCAACCGCCCCTGTCCGGCGCGATGACGCCGGCCATGGTCAACACCGTGGAAGAAGGCGGCAAGAAGTACAACATCATGATCGTTCCCGACAAGGAATGCGTGGTGAACCAGGGCCTGACCTCGACCCGCGGGGGGCAGATGGCCTCAGTGATGTACAACGCCGACAGCCCGACCCGGGAACGTCTCAAGCACCCGCGGATGTTCACCGGCGACGACTGGATCGACGTCAGCTGGGACGAGGCGATGAAGCTCTACGCCGGCGTTACCAAGCGGCTGCTGGATACCTTCGGACCCGACTCGATCATGTTCAACGTGTTCGACCACGGCGGTGCCGGCGGCGGCTTCGAGAACACCTGGGGCACCGGCAAGCTGATGTTCTCGGCCATCAAGACCCAGATGGTGCGGATCCACAATCGACCTGCCTACAACTCGGAGTGCCACGCCACCCGCGACATGGGTATCGGCGAGCTGAACAACAGCTACGAGGACAGTGAGGTCGCCGACTGCATCATGTTCATCGGGGCCAACGCCTACGAAACGCAGACCAACTTTTTCCTGGCCCATGCCCTGCCCAACCTGAACGGCGCCAGCGTGGAAAAGAAGAAGAAGTGGTTCCCGAAAGAGACGGTAGACAAGGGCCGTTTCATCTTTGTTGACCCAAGACGCTCGTTGACCATCGCGATCGCAGAGAAGACGGCAAAGGACCGGGTCTTGCATCTGCGCATCAACCCGGGCACCGACACCGCCCTGTTCAACGGCCTGCTCACCTATGTCGTGGACAAGGGCTGGCACGACAAGAAGTTCATCAACGAGCACACCACCGGCTTTGCCGAGGCCTACAAGGCCAACCGCATGAGTCTGGAAGAGTGCTCGAAGATCACCGGCGTATCGGTGGCCGATCTGAAGAAGGCCGCCGACTGGGCCTACAAGCCGAAGAAGTCAGGTCACCGCCCGCGGACCGCCCACCTCTACGAGAAGGGCATCATCTGGGGCAACGACAACTATCGCATCCAGTCGGCTCTGGTGGACCTCGTCCTGGCGACCCACAACGTGGGACGGCGCGGTACCGGCGTCTGCCGTCTTGGTGGTCACCAGGAGGGCTATGCGCGCCCGCCCTATCCGGGCAAACGGCCGATCTATATCGACCAGGAGATCATCAAGGGCAACGGCAAGATGCTCACCGTGTGGGCCTGCAATGCCTTCCAGTCGACGCTGAACGCCCAGGAGTATCGCCAGACCCTGTACCGGCGCGCCAACATCGTGCGGGACGCGCTGGCCCAGGTACGCGGTGGCAGCGTGGACGACATGGTCGATGCCGTGTTCGACGCCGTGACCAACCGCGGCGGCCTGTTCGTCACCACGGTGGACCTCTACCCGACCAAGTTCGCCCAGGCATCGCATCTGATGCTGCCGGCCGCCCATCCCGGCGAGATGAACCTCACCTCGATGAACGGTGAGCGCCGCATGCGCCTGTCCGAGCGGTTCATGGATCCCCCGGGGGAGGCAAAGCCGGACTGCCTGATCGCCGCAGAGATGGCCAATACCATCAAGGCGATGTACCTGAAGGAAGGCAACAAGGGAATGGCCAAGCGCTTCTCCGGCTTCGACTGGAAGACCGAAGAAGACGCCTTCAACGACGGCTTCCGCAAGCCGAAGGGCATCGACAGCCAGGGCGGCGCCACCGGCCACCTGGTCACCTACGAGCGGCTGCGCAAGGCAGGCAACAACGGTGTTCAGCTACCGGTCAAGGAATACAAGAACGGCAAGCTGATCGGCACCGAAATGGTCTATGCCGACTACAAGTTCAGTACCGATGACGGCAAGGCGCACTTCCAGCCAGCGCCATGGACCGGCCTGCCGGCCATGGTCGAGAGCCAGCGCAAGAAGTACAAGTTCTGGATCAACAATGGGCGGACCAACCATATCTGGCAGACCGCCTA
>RFHJ01000134.1 GCA_003696905.1 Gammaproteobacteria bacterium
CGGAATGGTCGACTTGCAGAACTCGATATAGCGCCCCCTGGCGTCTTCCAGGCGCACCACCTTGCCCAGGCGTTCCGAACTGACCGAATCCATGGGCCGGTCGATCATGGTCTCGATCTGCTCCTCAACATCGTCCGGCAACTTCTGACCACTGGAGGAGAAAAACTTGATCCCGTTGTCGTGGTGAGGGTTATGGGATGCGCTGATGACGATTCCCGCATCGGCGTGCAGGGTGCGTGTCAGATAGGCGATACCGGGGGTGGGCATGGGACCGAGCATGCGGGTATGCACACCGGCGGCGGTAAGACCCGCCTCCAGGGCGGACTCGAACATATAGCCGGAGATGCGGGTGTCCTTGCCGATCAGCACCTTGCCGCCCTCGCCGCCGCCGAGCACCTTGCCCGCCGCCCAACCCAGCTTGAGCACAAACTCCGGTGTGATCGGCCAGTTGCCAACCCGTCCCCGGATCCCGTCGGTACCGAAATAACGCCTACCCATCCCTTGATCCCTCCTTGCTCAGACTCGTTCCGGTGGCCCGCCGATCGATCTCACGGCCTCCCAGACTCGCAACGCATCGCGCGTCTCGGCCACGTCATGGACCCGCAGGATACGCGCGCCGCCTTCCAGCGCCAAGACCGCCGCCGCCAGGCTGCCCGCCACGCGGTCTGCCACCTCACGCCCCGTGAGCATCCCGATCATCGACTTGCGTGAGATGCCGACCAGCACGGGAAAGCCCGTCTCGCACAAGGTCGGCAGGGAACGCAACAGGGCCAGGTTGTGCGCCAGCGTCTTGCCGAAGCCGAAACCGGGATCGAGCCAGATGTGATCGCGCGGGATGCCCGCCGCCATGCAGCTTTCGGCGCGTGCCAATAGGAAGTCGCGCACCTCGGTGACCACATCGTCGTAGCGAGGGGACTGCTGCATGGTGCGCGGCTCACCCTGCATGTGCATCAGGCACACCGGCACGCCCAAGGCAGCAACCATCTCCGCCGCACCCGGTGCCCGCAGGGCATTGACGTCGTTGACCAGACCGGCACCCGCCTCGACCGCGGCCCGCATCACCCCGGGCTTGCTGGTATCGATGGAGATCTCGACCTCCAGGCGGCTGTGCAGGGCCTCGATCACCGGCACCACCCGCTGCAACTCCTCGGCCTCAGACACCGGCACCGCGCCGGGGCGGGTGGACTCACCCCCTATATCGATGATGTCGGCACCCGCCCCGCACATGGCCTCGGCGTGGCGCAGCGCCGCATCCAGGCGATCGAAGCGCCCTCCGTCGGAGAAGGAATCGGGCGTGACATTGAGGATGCCCATGATGCGCGGGCGGGAAAGATCAAGCATCGCGCCTGGTTCTGCTGAACAGCGCTCCCTTTCCCGAGAGCCGGGAAAGGGAGCGCCAGCCCATCAGTGCTGACCGGCAGGATCGCCGATGGGGCTGTCCTTCGGCTTGCCGTCGTCCGCCGTAGCCGGCGCACCGCCGCCCGGCGAACCCGGCTCCGAGGTCCCGCCCCATCCTGCCGGCGGTCGCGGATCACGGCCTTCCATGATGTCGCGGATCTGCTCGCTGTCGATGGTCTCGTACTTGATCAGCGCCTCGGCCATGGCGTGCAACTTGTCCTGGTGCTCCGTCAGAATCTGCTCGGCCCGGTCGTAGTTGCGGTCGATGATGGCGCGGATCTCCTCGTCGATGGCATGGGCCGTTTCATCGGACAGGGCCTTGTGCTGGGTCACCGAACGCCCCAGGAATACCTCGCCCTCGTCCTCACCATAGGCCAAGGGGCCCAGGCGTTCGGACAGACCCCACTTGGTGACCATATTGCGCGCGATCTCGGTGGCGCGCTGGATGTCGTTGGAGGCCCCGGTGGTCACATGCTCGCTGCCGAAGATCATCTCCTCGGCGATGCGTCCGCCGAACAGGCTCGAGATCTGACTCTCCAGATGCTCCTTGCTGTGGCTGTAGCGATCCTCTTCCGGAAGGAACATGGTCACGCCCAGGGCCCGACCGCGCGGGATGATGCTCACCTTGTAGACCGGATCGTGCGAAGGCACCTTGAGGCCGACGATGGCATGCCCCGCCTCGTGATAGGCGGTCAGCTTCTTCTCCTCTTCCTTCATCACCATGGACTTGCGCTCGGCGCCCATCATGATCTTGTCCTTGGCCTTCTCCATGTCCTCCATGTCCACCAGGCGCTTGTTGGCGCGCGCGGCGAACAGGGCCGCCTCGTTGACCAGGTTGGCCAGGTCGGCACCGGAGAAGCCGGGGGTGCCGCGGGCGATGACCTTGGGGTCGACATCATCGGCGGTGGGCACCTTGCGCAGATGCACCCGCAGGATCTGCTCGCGGCCCAGGATGTCGGGCAGCCCCACCACCACCTGACGGTCGAAACGGCCGGGACGCAGCAGTGCCGGGTCCAGGACATCGGGACGGTTGGTCGCGGCGATGACGATCACCCCCTCGTTGCCCTCGAAGCCGTCCATCTCCACCAGCAGCTGGTTGAGGGTCTGTTCACGCTCGTCGTGACCGCCGCCCAGCCCGGCGCCCCGATGGCGACCCACTGCATCGATCTCGTCGATGAAGATGATGCAGGGGGCATGCTTCTTCGC
>RFHJ01000135.1 GCA_003696905.1 Gammaproteobacteria bacterium
TCTCGGATAGTTGGGGTTGCCGACAAGCGTCCCCGGGGCTGGACAAAGGTCTCGGCATTGCCCCTAGCAGACCCACCCAGGACCCCGTCATCTATCTTCGTAACCTTTTGAAAAGTGGAGCGGGTGTCTGCGCGCAAAACGTCGGCCGCAGGGATGCCGCCGTCGAGCCTACAAGGATGTATTTACGGCGTTTTTTCGGGCAGACGACCCGCTCCGATACAGTTAGATGACGTTACCCTGCAGACCCACCAAATACGGCTTGACAAGGACGGCCCGCATCCACATAATTCGCCGTCTTTTTAGCAAGCCCCAAAGAATTCAGGAGCAACTGAAGTGGCCAACTCCCCCCAAGCACGCAAGCGCGCACGTCAGGCGGAAAAGCGTCGTCAGCACAATGCGAGCCGTCGCAGCATGATGCGCACCGAATTGAAGAAGGTCATCAAGGCCATCGCCGCGGGCGACAAGGAGGGCGCACAAGAGGCCTACAAGAGGGCCGTTCCGCTGCTCGACCGCCTCGCCTGCAAGGGTCTGATCCACAAGAACAAGGCCGCCCGACACAAGCGCCGACTGAACGCGCAAATCAAGTCGCTCTGAAAGCGGCTGTGATCGACATCAGAACCCGGCCCGATGGCCGGGTTCTTTTTTCCCCAGCCGCTTCACCGACCCTATGCCACGATCTCCGATAGACCTCTCGAATCAGACCAGCACCAGGTTGTCGCGGTGGATAAGTTCCTCTTCATCCACATAGCCCAGAATGTCCGCGATCATCGAAGAAGGGTGCCCCATGATGCGCCGCGCCTCCTCGGCAGAATAGTTCACCAGCCCACGGGCCACTTCCCGCCCCTGTTCATCGACACAGGCGACCAGTTCGCCACGACGAAAATCACCTTCGACATCCCGCACACCAACCGCCAGCAGACTCCGCCCCGCCTTGCGCAGCACCTCCACGGCACCCGCGTCGAGAATCAAACGCCCCTTGACCCGCAGGTGCCCGGCCAGCCACCGCTTGCGGGCCGCATCCGGTTCCTGCGCCGCCACCAGCAGGGTACCGACCTGCTCGCCCTGCGCCAACCTGGCCAGGACGTCCGGCTCGGTTCCGCTTGCAATCACGGTCGCAGTGCCCGAACGACTGGCGAGCCGCGCCGCACGCAGCTTGGTCGACATCCCCCCACTGCCCAATACCCCCTTGCTGCCACTCGCCATGCGATCCAGCTCTGGCGCACAGGCATCGGCCACCGAGATCAGCTGGGCGTCCGGTTGCAGGCGCGGGTCGGCCTCGAACAGCCCCGCCTGGTCGGTGAGCAGGACCATCAGATCGGCCTCGACCAGATTGGCGACCAGCGCCGCCAGGGAGTCGTTGTCACCGAAGCGCAGTTCCTCGTTGGCCACCGCGTCGTTTTCATTTACGACGGGCACCACGCCCAGGTCGAGCAGGGTGCGCAAGGTGCTGCGGGCATTCAGGTAACGCTGGCGGCTGGAAAGATCATCGTGGGTCAGCAGCACCTGCGCGGTGTGCCGCTCGCGCCGTTGGAAACAGCTCTCCCAGGCCTTGACCAGCCCCATCTGGCCGATGGCGGCGGCGGCCTGCAGTTCATGCAACGCCTGGGGTCGGCGTTTCCAGCCCATGCGCGCCATGCCCTCGGCTACGGCACCGGACGAGACCAGCACCACCTCGTGTCCCGCCTCCAGCAGATCGGCCAGCTGGTCCACCCAGCTGCGCAGCCGCTCGCGCGCCAAGCCCTGACCATCGGCGGTGATCAGCGCGCTGCCGATCTTGACCACCCAGCGACGGGCCTTCACCAGGTCGGCATGCGTCTTCATGCACGGGTCGGATCATAGGGCTCCTGATCCGCCTCGTCGTTGGTTGCCATTGCCTGGTCGCCGCGCAGCGACTGCAGATGCCGGACTATCGCATCCTCCAGCGCCTGCAATCCCTGGCGGGTCACGGAGGAGACCGCGAACACCGGCCCCTGCCAGTCCAGTTCCCGTACCAGGCGTTCACGCGCCGCTACCAGGGCCTCGGAATCGAGCAGATCGGCCTTGCTCAGCACCAGCCAGCGCTCGCGGCGGGCCAGCTCCGGGTCGTATTTCTCCAGTTCGGCCACGATTTCGCGTACCTGCTGCGCCGGATCGACCTGCTCGTCCATGGGCGCGATATCGACCAGATGCAGCAACAGACGGGTGCGCGCGAGGTGCTTGAGGAACTGCAGCCCCAGCCCCGCCCCTTCGGCCGCCCCCTGTATCACCCCGGGGATGTCGGCAATCACGAAGCTGCGATCCGAACCCGGGCCGACCACCCCCAGATTGGGATAGAGCGTGGTAAAGGGGTAATCCGCCACCCGGGGCCGAGCGCTCGACAACGCCGCGATCAGGCTCGACTTTCCGGCATTCGGCAATCCCAGCAGACCGACATCGGCGAGCACGATCAGCTCCAGCAGAAGGTTGCGGCGCTCGCCCGGCGTTCCCTGGGTGGATTGGCGGGGTGCGCGGTTGGTACTGCTCTTGAAATGGATATTGCCCAGGCCATGCCGCCCCCCCTCGGCCACCAGCAGACGCTGGCCATGCTCCAGCACCTCGCCGATCGGCTCACCGGTATCGGCATCGCTCACCCGCGTGCCTACCGGCACCGGGATGAACAGATCCTGCCCCTTGCGCCCGGTCATCTGCCGGCCCATGCCATTCTGGCCACGCTCGGCACGGTGGCGCCGCTGGTGGCGAAAGTCCACCAGGGTGTTCAGGCCACTGTCGCCGACCAGCCAGACACTGCCACCATCACCGCCATCGCCGCCATCCGGCCCGCCCTTGGGGATGTATTTCTCGCGACGGAAGCTGACGCAGCCGTTGCCGCCATCCCCCGCCTCGACCCGGATTGTTGCCTCGTCGACGAATTTCATCTCTCAATCCACCCCAAAACAAAAAGGCCCCGTCCAACGACGAGGCCCCTTCGCCTGGCGCGCTGAGCAGACCCGCTCAGGCGGGCACCACGCTCACGTACTTGCGGTTCTTGGGACCCTTGGTCTCGAACTTGACCACCCCGTCCACCTTGGCGAACAGCGTATGGTCGCGACCACATCCGACGTTCACGCCCGGATGCACCCGGGTGCCACGCTGACGAACGATGATGCTACCCGCGCTCACCTGCTGGCCGCCAAAACGTTTCACGCCGAGCCGTTTGGATTCGGAATCGCGACCGTTACGGGAACTGCCGCCTGCCTTCTTGTGTGCCATCTCTGTGCTCTCCTCAGCCTGCGCTGATGCCTGTCACCTCGAGCTCAGTATAGGCCTGGCGATGGCCCTGACGCTTGAGGTGATGCTTGCGACGCTTGAACTTGATGATCTGGACCTTCTTGCCGCGCCCCTGGGCCTTGACGGTCGCGGTCACCTTGCCACCTTCTACATAGGGAGCACCGACCTTCACATCATCCCCGTCGGCGATCAGCAGCACCTTGTTGATCTCGATGCTGTCGCCCTCATTGGCGGCAATCTTTTCCACCCGCAGGGTGGTTCCTTCGGACACGCGGTACTGCTTGCCCCCAGTCTGGATAACGGCGTACATGTCTGCACACTCTCCGGTTCAGAAATCGTTGCGAAGCAGCCGGCCCAGCTCACGGCCCGGCTGCGGAAAGAGGCGGAATTCTATAGATGCGGGCCACGATCGTCAACCGCTTGGGAAAGCGCCGTCTTGACACACACTTCCTGCGGATTCTAGGATGCCCGCCGTTTCCATCCAATCCGGCAATCCATGGATCTCGACAGTATCCGCGAGCTGATTGCGGAAGATCTCAAGGCCACCAACCAGCTGATCCTCGATCGCCTCAGCTCGGACGTGGTGCTGATCAACCAGGTCGGCCACTACATCGTGGGGAGCGGCGGCAAACGCCTGCGTCCCATGATCGTGCTGCTGTGCGCGCGCGCCCTCGGCTATACCGGAGAATCCCACATAGACCTCGCGGCCATCGTCGAGTTCATCCACACCGCCACCCTGCTCCACGACGATGTCGTCGACGGCTCGGAGCTCCGCCGCAATCGTGAGACCGCCAATGCGGTCTGGGGTAACGCCGCCAGCGTCCTGGTGGGCGACTTCCTGTACTCCCGTTCCTTTGAGATGATGGTCGCGGTAGACAGCATGCGGGTGATGGAGATCCTCTCCACCGCCACCAACCAGATCGCCGAGGGCGAGGTCCTGCAGTTGCTCAATTGCAACGACCCGGACACCGACGAGGCCCGCTACCGCGAAGTGGTGCTGCGCAAGACCGCCACCCTGTTCGAGGCCGGAGCGCGCCTGGGCGCGGTGATCGCCGATGCCTGCGAATCCGAAGAACGCGCCGTGGCCGCTTATGGGCTGCATCTGGGGATGGCGTTCCAGATGATCGACGATGCCCTGGATTATGGTTCATCCGACGCCGACATCGGCAAGAACATCGGCGACGACCTGGCCGAGGGCAAACCGACCCTGCCCCTCATCCGGGCCATGCAGACGGTCGACCCCGACACCCGCGCCATGCTGCGCGAGGTCATCGAGAAGGGCGGTGCCGATCGGGTCGACGAGGTCCGCCGGGCAATTGAATCGACCGACGCGATAGAGTACACTGCGCGCCTTGCCAGGGAAGAGGCGGACTGCGCCAAACAGGCACTCGACGACCTGCCTGCCAGCGCCTACAAGAGCGCCCTGCTGGCGCTGGCCGACTTTGCGGTCGACCGCCCCTTCTGAAACCATTTCGGAGTGTAGCTCAGCCTGGTAGAGCACTGCCTTCGGGAGGCAGGGGCCGGAGGTTCGAATCCTCTCACTCCGACCAATTCAAAAGCCCTCGGCAGACGCCGGGGGCTTTTTTGTTGACTCTGTCCTAGTTAGTGTGGAAATACCCGATGTTGGCAACCGATTCGCTCTGCGTAGGGTGGGTTGAGCGCAGCGAAACCCACCGTTTCAAGCCGCGTTCGATGGGTTTCGCACA
>RFHJ01000136.1 GCA_003696905.1 Gammaproteobacteria bacterium
ACAGGATATCCACCCCCGCCAGCTCTTCGATCGCGTCCAGCCGGCTGACGATCGCCTGCTTCTTCGCCAGGGCCACGGCGCCGATGGCCATGGTGACGGTGAGCACGGCGGGCATCGCCACCGGAATGGCCGAGATGGTCAACACCAGCGAGAACACCAGCAGCTCGACTACCGGTTCGTTCCGCGAGATGCCCAGCAGCACGATGATCAGGATCACCACCGCAGTGAGCAGGATCAGGAAGTCGCCGACCCGGATCACCATCTTCTTGAAATGGCTGCGCTCGGCCATCTCGGCCTTGGCCACCAGACCGACGGTCTTCCCAAAGCGGGTATTCAGGCCGGTGGCGGTGACCACCGCCAGCATCTCGCCCTGTTTGACCACCGTGTTGGCGAAGGCCGCTTCGCCCGTCTGCTTGTTCACCGGGAGGGACTCGCCGGTGAGCGCGGACTGGTCCAGCTGGAGAAAATCCCCACCCCCGATCAAGCTCACATCGGCCGGGACGATATTGCCGATCTTGAGCTTGATGATGTCACCGGGGACCAGCTCGGCGGCGTCGATCTCGCGCCACTGCCCGTCGCGCTTCACCAGGGCCTTGAGGGCCAGTTTCTTTTTCAGGACCTCCAGGGCGCTGAGGGCCTTGGACTCCTGGTAAAAGTCGACGAAGGCATTCACCAGCAACATGATCATGATGATGGTGAAGTCTTCCCAGCGCTGCACCGAGGCGGACAGAATGGCCGCGATCTCGATCATCCAGGGGATGGGGCCCCAGAAGCGGGCCAGCAGCCGTTGCCACCAGGTCTTTTCCTTGGCCTCGATCTTGTTGGGGCCGAACTGCTGCAGCCGCTTCTGAGCCTCGGCGCTGCTCAGCCCGGTCTCCGCCGAGGTCTGGGTGAGGGTATCGTCGGTCATTGTCACACTTGCGGTGTTCATCATCGTTGCCAGAGGATCAGGTTGTTTTCGAGGGGCACCCGCGCGAGAGGGTGATGGGGCACGACCCGCACCGTATAGTCACCAAGGGGTCGGGTCGGCGGTAATACAATCTCATAGAGATAGCCATTGACCGCCCCCGCCAAGGGCTGGCCGCGGACCATGTCGTGACATTCTGGCTCGCTGCCCTCCAGGGGATCGGCATAGAGCTGGACCCGCACGTCATCAGGATCGATGCCGTCCAGATAGACCTGGACGGTCACCCGATGCTCCCGGTCATCGCTTCCCGCCATCAGGCTGCCGAAACGGATGGCATCCCAGAGCCCATACAGGCCTTCGTTCCACTGGGCGATGGCCTTGGCCAGGGCGGCACCATCGGCACAGCGCTCGCTCACCGATTGGGCCATCGGCAGGTAATAGGATTGGGTGTATTGGCGCACCATGCGGTTGCTGGAAAAGGCCGGTGTCAGGGTGGCCATGCTGCGACGCATCATGGCGGTCCAACGGGTGGGGATGCCCTGCGCATCGCGATCATAGAAGGCCGGGACCACTTGCCGTTCCAACAGGTCGTAGAGCTGGGTCGCCTCATGGGCGTCCCATTGCTCATCATGCTCGCGGCCGTCCCCGAGGGCCCAGCCCACCTCGGGGGTCCAGGCCTCGGCCCACCAGCCATCGAGCTCGGACAGGTTCAGCCCGCCGTTGACCAGCACCTTCATCCCGCTGGTGCCACAGGCCTCCCAGGGGCGCCGAGGGGTGTTGAGCCACAGATCCACCCCGCCCACCAGCCGTGCCGCAGTGAGCAGGTCGTAATCCGCCACGAACACCACATGGTTGCCCAGACCATAGTCGCGGATGAACTGGATCCATTCGCGCAGCATCCGTTGGCCGTCCCGGTCCTTGGGATGGGCCTTGCCGGCGAGGACCAGTTGCACCGGGCGATCGTGTCGGGTGAGCAGGCGGTGCAGCCGGTCGCGGTCGTGCAACAGCAGGGCGGGGCGTTTATAGGTGGCGAAGCGCCTGGCGAAGCCCAGGGTCAGTGTGTTGGGATCGAGCAGACCGGCGCCATCGCCGGGTATCACCTGCTGATGGGCCCGTCGGGAACGGATCCATTGCACCAGATGGTTGCGGTTCTCGGTGCGCATCGCCCACAGCTGTTCGTCCGACAGGGCATCGATGGCGGCCTCCAGGGCCTGCAGTTCGTCACGCCACCGGTCCTTGCCGCAGGCCTCGGTCCACAGCCGATCGGCGGCGGGCGAATCCCAGCTGGGGATATGGACCCCGTTGGTGACATGGGCGACGGGCACCTCGTAGACCGGCCAGCGGGGGAACAGCCCCTGGAACAGATGGCGACTGACCTCTCCATGCAGTCGACTGACCCCATTGACAGCACCGCTGCCATGGATGCCGAGCCAGGCCATGTTGAAGGGTTCGTTGGTTCCCGTACCCGGCGGACGTCCCAGCGCCAGCAGATCCTCCATGCCAATGCCGGCCTGTTGTGCCCAACCGGCAAGGTATTTCTCGAGCAGCGCGGGCGCGAAGCGGTCGAAGCCGGCATCGACGGGGGTATGGGTGGTAAACAGATTGCCTGCGCGGGTGGCGGTCAGGGCGGTCGTGAAGTCGACGTCGGCGGTCTGGGCGAAGTCACGGGCACGCTCGAGCACCACGAAGGCCGCATGGCCTTCGTTGAGATGGCAGACCTGCGGCGCCTGTCCCAGGGCGCGCAACAGGCGGTAGCCGCCGATGCCCAGCACGATCTCCTGCTGGATGCGCAGCTCGGTGCCGCCGCCATAGAGTTCACTGGTGATGCCGCGGTCCGCCGGATCGTTGAGCGGGTCGTTGCTGTCGAGCAGATAGAGATTGACCCGTCCCACACTGGCCTGCCAGGCGCGCAGCCGCAGGGTTCGATCGGGGAAGTCCAGTTCGATGCTCAGCCATTCGCCGTCACCGGTGCGGACCGGCAACACCGGCATGTAGGAGGGATCGTTG
>RFHJ01000137.1 GCA_003696905.1 Gammaproteobacteria bacterium
AAGCGCTGCACCACCTGGTAGAGCAGATTGGCCTCGTCGAGCTGTTCCAGGTAGGTGTGGAAGTTGAAGTGCTCGAAGATCTCGCGCGCCGCCGGGCTGAAGCTGCGGATGTAGGTGTCCAGGTTGTCCAGCACCTGCGTCTCGCCGAGGCTGTTCAGATCGAGCGGCGAGGTGTTGTAGAACTTCAGGCCGCCTGCCGCTTTCTGCAGAAACGGATCCAGCGGCAGATCCGAGTCCTTGTACTGCTCATAGGCCGCCAGCACCGCCTCCTTGGTCGGCGCCAGCACGCATTCGAGCCGCCGCAGCAGGGTGAACGGCAAAATGATCCGTCCGTATTGGGACTGCTTGAAATCGCCCCGCAACAGATCAGCGACAGACCAGAGGAAGGAGGCGGTGGTAGAGAAATTACGGATATCGTTCACTGTTCGTCCTCACCCAATGCCGGCATCCAAACTTGCTTGAGCGGCAGCTCCGCGCGAATCTCATCGTCCAGCACGCCATAATGCGCGAGCACCTGATCGATCAGGTCGTCCGAGTCCCACAGCCGCACGCGGAAGAATTGGGTCGCCTTTTCGCGATCCACCGAGCTCTTGAAGCCCGCCCAAGACACGAGCAAGCCGCTTTGGGCCTGCACGTTCTGCATGGCGCCGATGAGTTGATCCAGCGTGGGCCGATCCAGCGGGCTGTCGCCCGATTTCACCTGAACGCAGATTTTGGGCTCCCCGAATCCCATTGGGCCGGGAGCAGCCAGTATGTCGATCCCCTTGTCCGGGCCTTCGGGACTGAGATAGGTCACATAGCCTTGTGCGCGGAGAATCGCATCCACCAGCCGCGCCAACCCGTGTCCCTTGAACTTGGCCTGGATCAGATGGGCGATCTGATCGCGCGCAACCTGGGCGAGATCCATTGCGCCATCCGATTCATCGGACTGCTCCTGCGGAATGACCGGCGCCTTGTCGATGGTGCTCTTCCAGCCGTGCGCTGCCATCGCCCGCACCCGCTGCTCGGCGTCGTTGCGGCTTATCTGGCAGATCGTCAGAAACGCACCGAAGGAATACAAGAGATCCTGGTCGAAGTTGGACCGGGGAATGTCGGTCGCCAGCCACTTCACTTTCCGGTAGTGGCGGTACGGCTCTTCGGCGCTCGGATCGTACTGATACTCAGAGACGATTTCGCCAATGTGGATAGCGGGCTTGTGCTTGCTCGGCAGCACCACCCAGTCACCCACCTGCATGCGCTTCGCGAAAGCCCACACCTGGCTGCGACTGGTGCGCATCTTTCCTTCTCCGAAATCGGGATAGGCCGATTGCAGCAATGCCGTCAGCGCCTCGGGCGTGTCGATCTCCCCAAGGTCTTCCGCCAGCCTGCGCCAGGTCAGGTAGATCCTGCTCTCATCGAGAAACTTTTGTTCGTATTCCCCGTGTGCGCCGGCACGCACCAGCCAAAGTGCCATTCGTTCCCCCTCTCCTAATCGCCTTCAGGTTCTTCTTCTCTGCCGGGAAGCAGCAGATCGAGGTCATTCAAGGTGTCCAGCGTGATCCCGATCTTGCCCGAGGGATACGCCTTGACCTTCACCTCGTACCCCAGCGCCGACGACAACCGTTGTTCCGCTTTGCGCAGTACCGCTTCGGGATAGGGCTGCTTCGGCCTGGCCTTTTTCCTGCCCTCCCCTTCCTTCCATTTCCGTACGGCCGCTTCGGTCTCTCTGACCGACCAGCCGTGCGCCTTCGTCTCGCCCAGCAGGATCTCTTGCGCTTCGAGATCGACGCCGGCCAAGGCGCGCGCGTGTCCCATCTCGATCTCGCCGCCGGCGAGCGCTTCCTGGACACACTCGGAAAGGTCCAGCAGGCGCAACAGATTACTGACAGCGGAGCGGGACCGGCCCACCGCGTTCGCCGCGTCCTGGTGGGAAAGGCCGAACTCATCGATGAGTCGCCGCAGGCCTAGCGCCTCCTCGATGGGATTCAGATCGTTGCGCTGGATGTTCTCTATCAGCGAGACCATCAGCGCCTTTTTCTCCGTGAGATCCTCGCGAACGATGCACGGCAACGTGTCCAGATCAACGATCCCGGCCGCCCGCCAACGCCGTTCGCCTGCCACGATCTCGTAGCGCTGAGACGCCACTTTGCGTACGACGAGGGGTTGGATGATGCCACCAGCGGCCCGGATCGACTCTGCCAGGTCCTCGAGGGCGATTTCATCGAAGGCCTGTCTCGGCTGGCGTGGATTGGGGGAGAGCTGGTAGCGGGGAAGATAGGTGATCTCGAGTTCCGCCACCTCGTCTTCCATCCCAAGTGAGGCGAGCAGTTGCTCGAGATATTTTTCAGGCGTCTCGCGGTCGCCGCTCCTGGCCTCTTTCTTGTTTGCCTTTCCGAAACTCAGTTTCGGCGGAGAAGAGAGCGATCGCCCCAGTCGTTTCACCACCCTACCCTCTTGCCAGTCGATCGAGGATAGCGGCCCGAATCAACGCACTCTGGGTCGCAGGGAGATAAGGGTCGCGCTGACGCAGCTCGCCGATCAGGCTGACCAAGGCCAGGTGATCGTCCTCATCGAGGGAAAGGACATGCACCCGGCTGTTATCGCCCCCGCCGCCCGCATCCAGACACCGCCCGGTCAAGACGTCATTCTCCAGGATGCTCTCGGCCCCCTGGGCCATGAAATCCCGCAAGGCCTCGGCCACCCAGCGCGACTTCTTGCGGGGACTGACGCCTTCTTTTGCCATTGCCTCGCGCATCGCCTGCTCGAGCTCACCCGGCAGGGTGACAGGGACCTTGGCTTTTTGCGACCGGGCCGCCAGCGCCATCAGCCTTTCTCGACCTCCTCGATCAGACGCTCGAGCGCGGCTTTCCAGACCGTTTCCGCGGCGGCGATGTCATTCCAGTCGATGTCCGCGGAGGCCTCGGGTGCGCCCAGGCGCTCCAATACCTTCTTGACCACCTTGGGGCTCTTGATTCGGGGCGTCGCGATATAGGTCTTCGGGCGCCCCCTTCCCTTCCCCTTGCTGGCGGCCTCCTTTGCCTTCGCCGTTGCGACGACAACTGCCACCCCCCCTTCGAGGTAGGCCTCCAGCGCGGCTGCCTGTTCGCCCGGGGGAAGCTTTGCGATTTTCGCCGCGTCCTCGAGATTGCCGAGACGGCCCGCATCGATGGCCTCCCGCACGACAGGTGTCGCCTTCCGCAGCACGGTCAGATAGAGCGTCATCTGCGACTTTGCGTAGCCGGTCAGCTGGCTGACCCGGGTGGCCGGGGTGGTCTGCGGAATTGCCAGATCCTCGAGCAACTGCTCGATCACCTTCAGGCGCTGCGCGAGCGTCAGGGTTTCCTGATGCAGATTCTCCGAGGCCTGCACGTGCTTGTCGTGGGCATCCGCAGAGACGATGCGCGCCGGGATATTGCGCTCGCCGGCCAGGATCGAGGCGAGATACCGTCGGTGCCCGTACACGATGCGGTACTTGCCCTTGGGCCCCGTCTTGCGAACCTCGATGGGCTGCTTCACTCCCAGCAAGCGGATGTTGTCCCGCAGCGGAAGGAGGTTGTCGAACAGCTTGCGCCATTCCCCTGCCCTTTCCCCACCGGCTTGCACCACCCGCTCCACCTGCTCGGCCATCTCGCGGTCGAAGGCGGCCACCGCCGCCGCGTCATACTTCGCATGATGCGGATCGATCACCAGAAACTTCGGGATGATCGAGAGCATGCCCGAGGGATCGATCCCTTCGGTGCGCGGGTTTGTCGGGTCCATCTCGATCTCGTGGAGGGAGATCAGCTCGAAATTCAGCCGACCCGCCTCACGCTGCGCGAAATAATCGATCTGATCGAAACCCAGCCCGGAGGCCGGCTTAGCGTTCTGCTTTTCCGCCTTACCCGTGCTTTCCTTGGCCGCCTTACGCTTGCTGAGCAACGCCATGCGAAGCCTCCTCTACCGACGGTTCCCGACCGAACAGGCGCGCTTCGACGAACTCGCACAATTGGTAGGCCTCGCGCTTGGCCTCCGGGTAGTTCTTGAACTCCCAGATCGTCTCGGGGGTGACCCCCGGCTTGTCGATCGTCGGAAACGCGATCCGGTTGCCGATATGAAAGTCAGCCAGCATGGGGCCGATCAGGCTGTCATTGCGCAACTTGGCCAGGTTCTCTTGGTGGAGCTTCGTCTGTGAATTGACCATGTTTGGCACCACGCCTACCACCTCGATGGGCTGGTCGCGATGGCGCCGCTCCATCCGCTCGAACTGGATCATCCCGCGCAACCCGTTGATCGGTTTCTCCTCTGGAACGACTGGGTAGAGCACATGTGTGGCGGCCCGCAGCACCGAGCGGTTGATCGCCCCTTTGCCCGGCGGCGTGTCGATGATGATCA
>RFHJ01000138.1 GCA_003696905.1 Gammaproteobacteria bacterium
CCGTGCCGGTCGATCGCGGCTGCCACGTGCGTCTGCCAGGCGTGCTGATCGTATTTGGTGCGGCCATTGCAGAGGATGCGCAGCCTCGGCGGCAGCGCCCCTGCCGCCTCGAGGCGATACAGTGCGGGGAACAGCTTGACCTGCGCCAGGTTGCCGGTGGCGCCGAAGATGATCAGAGTGGCGTCGTCAATCATCCAGCGCTTCCTCATGGCCGTCCCCGCTCCAGTGGGTGTGGAAGCGGTGTTCTGGCTGGTCGATGCGTCGATAGGTATGTGCCCCGAAGTAGTCGCGCTGCGCCTGCAGCAGGTTGGCAGGCAGGCGCTTTGAGCGGTAACCGTCGTAGAAGGCGAGCGCCGAGCCGGTGGCAGGCAGAGGAATCCGCTGCCGAATCGCCATTCCGAGCGTCTTGCGCCAGCCGGCGTCCGCCTGCTGCAGGGCGCGGGCGAAGAAGTCGTCCAGGAGCAGGCTGCGCAGCTGCGGATTGCGGTCGTAGGCGGCCTTGATGTCGTTCAGGAAACGGCTGCGGATGATGCAGCCGGCCCGCCACAGCAGGGCGATGTCGCCGAAGGCCAGGTCCCAGTCGTGGGCCCGCGAGGCCTCCCGCATCTGCATGAAGCCCTGGGCATAGGAGATGATCTTGGCGGCATACAGGGCGTCGTGGATGGCCGCCACCGCCGAATCGGTGTCGCCTTCGAAGGCGGGCAGGGGGTCGTCGTCGGCCAGGCGCTCGGCCGCCAGCAGACGTTCGTCGCGCCGCGCCGAGAGGGCGCGCGCGAACACCGCCTCGCCGATGAGGGTCAGGGGAATACCCAGCTGCAGGGCCTCGATCACGGTCCAGCGGCCGGTACCCTTCTGGCCCGCGGCATCCAGGATGTTGAGCACGCGCGGGCTGCCGTCCGGGTCACGCACGCGCAGGATCTCGGCGGTGATCTCGATCAGATAGGACGAGAGTACGCCGTCGTTCCAGCGCTCGAAGATCTCCGCCAGCCGGTCCATCGTGAGGCCCAGCCCGCGATACATCAGGTCCCAGGCCTCGGCGATCAGCTGCATGTCGCCATACTCGATGCCGTTGTGCACCATCTTGACGTAATGGCCGGCGCCGCCGTTGCCCACCCAGCGGCAGCAGGGTTCGCCATCCTCGGCGCGCGCGGCGATGGCCTGGAAGATCTCGCGAATGAGCGGCCAGGCCTCCGGATCGCCACCGGGCATGAGCGAGGGGCCGTGGCGGGCACCTTCCTCGCCGCCGGAGATGCCCATCCCCACATAATGGATGCCGTGTTCGCGCAGGCCCACCAGGCGTCGCTCGGTGTCCTCGTAGAAGGAATTGCCCCCGTCGATGAGGACGTCGCCTGGCTGCAGGTGGGGGCGGATCTGCTCGATCACCAGGTCCACCACCGAGCCCGCGGTGACCATCATCAGCACGATGCGCGGTGTGGCCAGCGTTTGAGCCAGCGCGGCATAGCTCTCGCAGCCGGTGAATCGCTGCTTGTCGGTGGCATCGGCCAGAAAGCGATGGACCCGCTCTACCCGATGGTTGAACACCGCCACACGGTAGCCGTGGTCGGCAATGTTGAGGGCGATGTTGCTGCCCATCACGCCGAGGCCGATGACCCCGATTTCCGCCTTCATGCGCATCTATCCAGATGATTTAGCAGAGTCGCTATCCCTACAGCTCAAGAGCCGTACCTTGCCGGAATTCGGTCATCGCAAGGGGAGTTGGCGAATCTCGATCCTGGCCAGCCATCAATATGGCACAGATCGGGAAAAGTTGGGCGGAAAAGGTGCACCAATTTCGCTCCTCGCGCGACCAGGGTGCCGGTTCATAGGCAGAAATGTTCGCCTAGATAGACCTGGCGCACCTCCGGATGGGAGAGGATCTCATCGGGGTTGCCCTGGGCCAGAATGGCGCCGCGGTTCATGATGTAGGCCCGTTCGCAGATCCCCAGGGTCTCGCGCACATTGTGGTCGGTGATCAGGATACCGATACCGGCCTCGCGCAGCTGCGCGATGATGCGCTGGATGTCCACCACCGAAATGGGATCGACGCCGGCGAAGGGTTCGTCCAGCAACAAAAACCGGGGCTCGGCGGCGAGCGCGCGGGCGATCTCCAACCGCCGCCTTTCGCCACCGGAGAGACTGCGAGCGGGGTTGGGGGCGAGATGGCGCAGGCCGAACTCGTGCAGCAGTCGGTCACACGCGTCCCGGCGCTGCGAGCGGCCCAGGTCGTCGCGTAGCTCGAGGATGGCCAGCACGTTGTCGGCCACGCTGAGGCCACGGAAAACGGAGGGTTCCTGGGCGAGATAGCCCAGCCCCAGGCGCGCCCGCACGTGCATCGGGCTGTCGGTCACCTCGCGTTCGCCCAAGGTGACCTTGCCGGCGTCAGGGGGTATCAGCCCGGCGATCATGTAGAAACAGGTCGTCTTGCCGGCCCCATTGGGGCCGAGCAGGCCTACCACCTCACCAGTATCCAGATGCAAGGAGGCGCCGGCGACCACGTCGCGGCCGCGGTAGCGCTTGACCAGTCCGCTGGCGGCAAGCCGGGCCATGATCACTTGCCGGGCTGGATGGTGATGCGCACCCGTTTCTTGCCTTTGGCGGCAGCGCCGGCCTTGACCTTGTGCCGGACCCGGTCGTAGACGATCCGATCGCTCTTGAGGGTGTCGCCGTCCTGTGTCAGCACGGCATCACCGATCAGGGTGAGCACTTCGCTGTTGACCTCGTATTCGGCGCGGCGTGCGCGGGCCTTCACCTTCTTGCCCTTGCCGGTACGCTGTTCGAAGCGTACCGGGCGCCCCACTGCGATCAGCCTGTCCGGCTTGCGTCCCTGATGTTGTACGGTGACCTGATCGGCGCGTAGGCGCATGCTGCCTTGGCGCAGATCCACGTCGCCCTTGTACACCGAGACCTGTTTGGCCTCGTCGAGATCGACACTGTCGGCGGCCAGTTCCACCGGCTGGTCCTTGTCGCTGCTCAGGGCCAGGGCGAGCGGATTGGAAAGGAGCAATAGGGCCATCAGCAGGTATTCAAGGCGGCGCATAGTATCCCTTCACATCGGCAAGTAACTTGATCCGGGCCGGGCGACGCAGCCACGCCTGCATGCCGGTGGCGTCGATCCGGTCTCTCAGGCTGCGTACCCTAACGCGTTCATCGGTCTCCGCATAGTCCTGTTCGGGTTGTACCCGCAGGTTGCGGGTGTCGATCCGCAGTGGGCGGTTGGCGGGCCCAGCGGCGCGCTCGATGTGCACCGGGCCGTTCAGCAACACCAGGCTGCCGTCGGCCGACACCCAACCGGTTTCGGCATTCACCTGCCAGGGCGGTCCTTTTGCCTGGTGGACGGTCAAGCGGGGCTTCAGCAATTCCGTGGTGTCGTCGTCCCGATAGTGGCGCAGTTCGCCGGCCGCCAGGGTGCGCCCCGGCAGGCCGGCGGGCGTCATGGTGGTGGCTCGCAGGTCGCGCAGGTAGTAGTCGACCTCACGTGGTCCTTCATGGACGATATCCTGTTCACGGGATGGTGGCTCGCGCTCGCCCAGCCACCAGGAAATCCCGGCGACCAGGAGCAGCAGCGACCAGAGGAACAGGGGGTGGCGCACCGGTTCAGGAGAGATAGTGGGCGAGGGCGGGCTGCAGCTTGTCCTGGGCGTCCATCAGCAGTTCGCAGACCTCGCGCGCGGCTCCGCGCCCGCCGGCGTGGCTGGTGGTCCAGTGGGCGTGCTGGCGCACCAGGGCGTGACCGTCGGCGACGCAGATCGCCAGCCCCACCCGGGTCATCACCGGCAGGTCCACGATATCGTCACCCACATAGGCGATCTGGTCGTCGGTCAGGCCAAGGCGCCGTTTGAGCGCCTCGTAGGCCTCGGCCTTGTTCTCGATGCCCTGGTAGACGTGCTCGATGCCCAGGCTCTGCATGCGGATGCGCACTACCTCCGAGGTGCGGCCGGTGATGATGGCGATATGGATACCGGCGGCCTGCAGCATCTTCATGCCGTGCCCATCCTTGGAGTTGAAGGCCTTGTACTCCTGGCCATCGTCGCCGAGAAACAGGCTGCCGTCGGTCAATACCCCGTCGACGTCGAAGATCACCAACTCGATCTGACTGGCCCTGGCGCGGATGTCCTGCATGGCTTCAATACTCCTTTGTCGCTATCCGGGACCATTCTGACTCAGACCACGCCGGCGCGCAGCAGGTCGTGCATGTTCAGCGCACCGATCAGATTGTCGTCCTCGTCGACCACCAATAGGGCGTTGATCTTGCGGTCCTCCATCAGGCGCAGCGCCTCGGCGGCCAGACGGTCCGCCTCGATGCGTACCCCCCCAGGCGTCATGACCTCGCCCACATGCACATCGTGCAGGTCCTGTTGTGCATCGAAGCAACGTCGCAGGTCGCCGTCGGTGAAGATGCCGGTGAGCCGCCCCTGGTCGTCTACGACGGCGGTCATGCCCAGACCCTTGGCGGTCATCTCGAGCAGCGCTTCGCGCAGCAGGTCGCCTTCGTGGACCACCGGCAGGCGGTTCCCGCTGTGCATGAGGTCGCTGACCCGTAACAGGAGGCGCCTGCCCAGGCTGCCACCCGGGTGGGAAAGGGCGAAGTCCTCATGGGTGAAGCCACGAGCCTGCAGCAACGCAATGGCGAGGGCATCGCCCATCACCAGGGCCGCTGTGGTGCTGGCGGTGGGGGCCAGATCCAGGGGGCAGGCCTCCTTTTCGACACCCACATCGATGTGTACATCTGCCTCTTGCGCCAGGGTGGAGCTGGGTTTTCCCGTCAGGGCGATCAGGGGTATCTTCATGCGTTTCAGCAGCGGCAGGATGGTGAGCACCTCGCCGGTCTCGCCCGAATTGGACAGCGCGACCACGACATCACCTGGTGTGATCATGCCGAGGTCTCCGTGGCTGGCCTCTCCAGGATGCACGAAGAAGGCGGGTGTCCCGGTGCTGGCGAGGGTGGCGGCGATCTTGCCACCGACATGACCTGATTTCCCCATGCCGGTCACCACGACCCGGCCTTCGCAGTGCATCATAAGACGGCAGGCATGGGCAAATGCGTCGTCGATTCGACCTCGCAGGGCAGCGACCGCATCGGTTTCGATGTCGATGACCTCGCGGCCCAGTCGAATCAGGCGTTCGTTATCGTTGATCATGCTTCAGGCTCCCGGCAGCTGAGGTTGGGCAGTAATGTAGAGCCAGCCTTGGTAGAGGACAAAGGTGGCCAGCAGCAGGCTGCCTTCCAGGCGACTGATGGTGCCATTACCGGCCCCCCCCTTGCCCATGAAGAAGAGGGTGGCGGTCAGCACCAGCATCAGCGGCATGTCACGAATCAGCACCTCGTTGCCCACGTCGACCGGTGTCAAGAGGGCGGGCACGGAGAGCACCGCGAGCATGTTGAAGATATTCGATCCCACGATATTTCCAACCGCCAGGTCGTCTTCGCCCTTGAGGGTGGCAGCGATGCTCGCCGCCAGCTCCGGCAGGCTGGTACCGATGGCGACGATGGTGAGGCCTATCACCAGGTCGCTGACTCCCAATGCGGTGGCGATATTGACCGCGCCCCAGACCAGGATGCGCGAGCTGACGATCAACAACACCAGTCCCCCAAGGGTCCACCCCAGGGCGACCGTGGTACTCATGCCGCTTGGGATCTCTTCGGCGAATTCTTCCTCCAGCGGCTCGATAGCGGCCCGCTGGCGGCCGAGGTGGACGATCCAGGCCATGCTGCCGACCAGTCCGGTGGCCATGAGAAGGCCGTCGAGTCGGCCCAGGTGTCCGTCCGCCAGCAGCAGATAGACGCCCAGGGAGACTCCCATCAGGAGAGGGAATTCGCGCCAAAGTACATGGGACTGTACAACCAGCGGGGCCACCAGGGCACTGGCGCCCAGGATAAGGCCGATATTGGCGATGTTCGACCCCACCGCATTGCCGATCGCCAACCCCGGATTGCCACCCAGGGCCGCCATGGTGGAAACCAGTATTTCCGGCGCGGAAGTGCCCAGGCCGATCACGGTCAGGCCGATCAGCAGCGGATCGACACCGAGATTGCGCGCCAGGGCGGCGGCGCCGATCACGAAGCGATCGGCACCCCAGACGAGGACGGCGAAACCGAGGACGATGGCACCGATCGATAGCAGCATGGGATTCTTTGATTCTTTCGGTTGGCTTGGTGGAACAGGCGCCGCATTTTGCTTGAACCACCGTGGCCTGTCCAAGTGCCAGGTGCCGGATTCCCCGGGTCCGGCATCCAAATTCGTAACGCCTTGAAAGGTGGGGCGGGCGGCCTGCTCGGGTTAGACGACGCTACCCTGGCCAGATTTCTAGTGGGCCTTGATCTTGATCTTGCCGCAACGGGCGCACCGGTAGCGGGTCACCAGCCGGCCCTGCTTGCTGTCGAAGACCTGTTCCTTGTCCACCACCCATTTATGGTGGTTGTGGCGGCAGAGGCTGTTTCCCCGGTGGCGTGTGCTCGCCTTCGGTCGTTTGAAAGGTAGGATATCGGCCATGCCGAGCCTCCAGAGCAGAGGAGATTGCCTTGACGACCAATGATAGCGATGATGGCCGCCTGTTGCTCGGGTATCGCGGATGGCCACACCCCGAATGGGAGCAGTGCTACTTTCCCGAAGGACTGCCGGCGGAATGGCAGTTCGCCTACTATGCCAATGAGGCCAGTTGCCTGGTGCTTCCAGCCCCGGATTGGCTGGCATTGGC
>RFHJ01000139.1 GCA_003696905.1 Gammaproteobacteria bacterium
CATGGAAACCAGGTCTACTCACAGTCATTGCCCCGGGGTCGGAGTCGTTTCCGAGCATACCGGAGGGTTGGCTTTGGTGCTGTCGAACGACTCCGACCCTTGGTGAAAATGCTCACTAGTCTTTGCCCCGGGGTCGGAGTCGTTCCCAAGCATACCGGGCGGCAGGTCTTGGTGGTGTCGAACGACTCCGACCCCTGACACACTCCGCTTTGCGGTTCCTTGCGTCCTTTGCGGTCAGCGGTTTTCCACACTAACCGCTCGCGGCGCCTGCTTCAGCGCCTGCGCCAGGCACTCCACAGCAGGGCGATGGGGGTTGGCGAGACCAGTCGACGCGTGGGGAAGTGTTCGGCCGCCAATTTGCGGGCAATCCGCCGATGTTGCGCGAGCAGTGCTCTGGGCTCCGTGGCGAGCTGCGCAATATCGGCAGGAAGCGTGCGCTCCGCCACCTCCAGGAGCTCCGTCCCGAAGCGACCGAGGCGAGCGTTCTCGATGAGCGTCTCCGCATCGATCTCCTGAGCCACGGGCAGTGAGAGATGGTAGCGCCGGAGATCCAACGGCAGTCGTTGCAGACGCGCTACTATGCCGATGTAGACGGCCACCTGCTCCGCGCAGTCGGAGACTGCGTTGGCAAGCAGGTGCAGGCGGCCCGCCTGCTCCTCGCGGCATTGGTGTTTCAGTGCCTCGAGGTCTGGCGGAGAGCCGCCGCGCACCTGGGCTTCTGTCGCGTCGAGCAGGCGATGCATTTGCTCGGCCTGCCAATCGGCGCGTACCACGGGAGCGAGCGCGAGGGCCAGCGGGTGACGGGCGCTGGCATCGGGGATGCGGTTCACTTCTTCATGCCACCAGTCCAGCTTCAGCCGAGTGACCCCAGGATCGCGGGACTGTTGGGCTGCTCGATCGAGCAGCTGGAACCAGGCGAACCAGGCCGCGATTTCGTCGCGTCGCTCGGGAGCGGCAAAACGCGCGACATAGTAGGGGCCGGAACCCGGCGGCGTCGCCTCGTTGGGGAATGTCCAAGGCCCGTTCATGGCACTGCCGATCGTGCGATCAGGTCGATCAATTGGGCGGGTCGGTCGATGTTGCGATCGCTGTCCCAGCCCTCCACGGGATCATCCGGATAGATGTAACCGAAGGTGGCCCCGACAGGGACCGCCCCGGCCGCACGGGCCGCCTGCATGTCGCGACCCGCATCGCCGAGATACCAGCAATGGCCGGGATCGATAGCCAGCAGTCGGCAGGCGTGGAGCAGGGGCATCGGGTGGGGTTTGCGTTCCGGGCAGGTGTCCCCACTGACGATGGCCGGGGTACGTTCGGCCAGGCCGAGCGCCTGCACCAGGGGCTCGGTCAGCCAGCTTGGTTTGTTGGTGACGATGCCCCACCGGATCTGCCGACGTTCCAACTCGTCGAGCACCTCGGGCATGCCCTCGAAGAGGCGCGTCTCGCGGCACAGATTGTCCTGATACACCTGCAACAGATGGGCGCGGCGCTCCTCGAAGCCGGGATCGTCCGGTTCCATGCCGAAACCGAGGCGAATCAGGGCGATCCCGCCGTGGGAGACCACTGGCCGGATGGCTTGAAAGGGCAACGGTGGATGGCCGAAGTGGCGCAGCGTTTCGTTCAGCGCGTAGGCCAGGTCGGGAGCCGTGTCGGCCAAGGTGCCATCGAGATCGAATAGAACGGCGTCGGGTCGGCGGAGGGGGCGCAATCGTCGGTCCTCTGATGGATCGAGAGAGGTGCAACTTAGCATGGACGCAGGAGACGCCCAATCCCTGGGGCAGGATGGCCAGGAGGGCGTCATCGAACTCGGGTAGGGCGGCCGACTGGCGGGTCGGTCGGCGTAACCTCATGCAGATCGGGTTTGGGCCGGCCCTGTCTCCGGGTACTTGCAGAATGCCTTTCCCTGTACGCGCCACGTCGCCAGCAACGAGGGTCTGGAATGCTGCGCGGCTCTGTGGACGTCGTGCCGGCCGTTGGGTCGATGGTTCAGCAGCGCGGTGCGCGATCCTCGACGCGTGGCGCAACCGTTTCTGCAAGCCGGGTGAGCTGGAGCAGTTGGCGCAGCGAGCTGATGTGTTCGTGCCCGAAGCGGTGCAACAGCAATTCGAGGCAGTCGGGGTGAAACAGCGATTTGTGCCGGCAATCGGGGTGCCGTGGGTCGTTGTCACGCATGTCGTCCTCCAAGGCGGCAAGTCCGACAACAACTGCAAGTCGGCTCTGAAGTTGGGGTTGCCCCGGTCTCTCTGGCGAGGTGGCCCTCGTCGCCGGAGTCTTATCTGTAGCGATACCGTGGTATATAAGCACCTTATGAGAAGCGACATAAATAGCGCCTTGACATGTGTCAGGGGAACCTCGATCGATTCGTTTTGGCGAAAGCCGTGCGCATTGGGGTGAAACGAATCCCGAGCGCAGGAGGGTTGTTATCCTTATCTTGTATCCGAGGCCGTGCGTTTCCAGTGGGGGCAGGCCCCGCCTCGACCAGCCCGGCTTGCAGTGGTCGTCGATTTATCCGGCTTCCCCCCTGTTCGGTCCTCGGTCCACTGTAGTAGATTGTCCAGCATCCAACCGCTGCAGGAGACAATGACATGAGTGACCAGAAAGCACCGCGCGATCCGGTCGAGGTGCTCGGCCAGGCCTATGAGAAGCTCTTCGAGACCGTCGCGGAAGAGTGGAAGAAGGTCGAGGAGAAGACCGAGCCGGTTCTGCACGAGCTGATTCTCAAAGCCAAGGAGAAGCTGCTGGCAGCCGAGGAGATCACCGAGGAACAGGGTGAAAGGCTGGCGGAGTATCTGGAGCGGGACCTGCAGGACATGGGCCGCCATCTGGCGGAGGAAGGACGTGAGCTGAAGGACTGGCTGGGCTTCGAGACCGCCCTGTTGGAGGACTATTTCGCCGATCTGCTGCTCTCGGTGGCGGATAAGACCGAGGTCGAATGGCTGAAGCTGAAGCTGCAATCGACCGAAAGACCGACCTACCACACGGGCGAGGTGGCCATGCCGGGCACCTTTGAATGCGTGAAATGTGGCGAGCGGATCCACCTGCACAAGGCGGGACATATTCCTCCCTGTCCCAAGTGCCACCATACCGAGTTCAAGCGCCTCTCCTATGACTGATGCGCTACCCACCAGGGGTGACCCCCGTTTCGGCGTGGCCATCTGAGGCCCCTGCATGCAGCGTGAGATGATTCGCCTCACCGCGCTCGGCGCGGTGACCGGGCTGCTCGCGGGCGCGGTCGTGCTGGCCTTTCGCTGGCTCATCGAGGCGAGCCAGCGCGCCTTTCTTCCCGGCGGGCAGTTGGGGAACTATGAGGCATTGCCCGGATGGGCGATCCTGGGATTGCCCGTTGCGGGCGGGCTGGTGTTGGGGCTGTTTTTCGAACGCCTGCCGGAACATCTTCGCTCGGTGGGGATCGTGCATGCGATCCAGCAACTGCGCCACACCGGCAGGCCGAATCTGCCCCTGGGGAATGCGTTGGTCCAGTTCTTTGCGGGTGCCTTTGCCATCGTCTGCGGCCATTCGGTGGACCGCGAGGGGCCAGGTGTCCACCTGGGCGCCGCCACGGGCAGCTGGGTGGGCGGCCGTTCGGATGACGCCGACAGCTTTACCCTGACCGTCTGCGGCGCGGCGGCGGCCATTGCCGCGGCCTTCAACACCCCCCTGGCGGGTATCGTCTTCGTCATCGAGGTGCTGGGGGTTCGTTACCGGGTCGATCGCTTCATTCCGGTCATGACGGCGTCGGTGATCGGCGCCATCATCGCCCAGTTGGCCTACGGTGCCACCCCGACATTCGAATTGGCGTCCAATCTGCAGATGGTCTCCAACGAGGAGATCCTGTTGCTTGCGGGGCTGGGGCTGGTGACCGGCTCGGTAGCGGTGGCCTTCATTGCCCTGACCGAGGCCAGCTGGCGCCTCGGTGGCCATCTGCGGCCCTCGCTGGCGTTCACCTTGGCGGGCCTTGCGACCGGCCTCACCGGTCTGGCCGTCCCGCAGGTACTGGGCATCAGCTACGACACCCTCAACAATATCCTGAACAATCATCTGGGGCTGGCCGCACTGCTGGCATTGATTGCTGGGAAGCTGCTGGCGACCGGGATTTCGGTGGGGCTGCGGGTGCCCGGTGGCCTGATCGGCCCCTCCCTGGTCATTGGCGGTGCGCTGGGAGGCGTCCTGGGGGTCATGGTCCAGTCTCTGGCGATTCCCACCAGTTCCGAGGCCTTCTATGCGGTGGTGGGCATGCTGGCGATGATGAGTGCGGTATTGAGGGCGCCCCTGGCAGCGTTGATGGCACTGCTCGAGTTGACGGCCAACCCCAACGTCATTTTTCCCGGTATGGTGGCGGTGGTGTCTGCCGACGTCTTGTCGCGCCAATTGTTGGGTCGCGAGTCGATCTTCGAGCACGTGCGCCGTCTGGCAGAGGTGCGCCCTGGGGAACGGGTATCGGGCGATGACGGGGGGCACGCAGCAGAGTCATCGTCCAGGCAGGGGGAGCGAGACGATTGACCCCTACGACGATACGTGCACTCGCTCGGTTGCCAGCAGATAGTTGACGTCGACATCCTCCGGATCGAGCCGGTAGACGCCGGTGAGCGGGTTGTAGGTCATGCCGGTGATGTCACGGGCTTCCAGGCCGGCAGCCGTGGCCCAGCGCACCAGTTCGGAAGGGCGGATGAACTTGGCATAGTCGTGGGTGCCACGCGGCAGCAGGCGCAGAAGGTATTCGGCGCCGATGATGGCAAACAGATAGGCCTTGGGATTGCGGTTGATGGTGGAAAAGAAGACCTGCCCACCGGGCCTGACCAGATCATGACAGGCGCGCACCACCGAGGCGGGATCCGGGACGTGCTCGAGCATCTCCATGCAGGTCACCACGTCGAAGCTGGCCGGTTCGGCAGCCGCCAGTTCCTCTGCCGGAATGCGTCGATAGTCGATATCGAGGCCGGACTCGAGCAGATGCAGGCGGGCCACCTCCAGCGGTGCCTCGCCCATGTCGATGCCGGTGACCTCGGCACCCTGCCGTGCCATCGCCTCGGCGAGTATTCCGCCGCCACAACCCACATCGAGCACCCGCTTGCCTTTCAACCCGTCCGCGTGCCGGTCGATATAGCCCAGGCGCAGGGGGTTGATGTCGTGCAGTGGCTTGAATTCGCTGTTGCGGTCCCACCAGCGGCTGGCCAGTTCCTCGAACTTGCGTACCTCGGCGTGATCGACATTGGCGGTGGCGGACATGGTCGCTTCTCCGTTCGTCCCTGATCCGATTGTATCAGTGGTGGGCGGCAATCCGCTCGCCCCAGCGCTGGGCATTGCGCACCAGCTCGGGTACGTCCAGGCAGTTGACCCGGCTGTTGGAAACCAGGCGACGTCCGGCGATCCATACGTCGCTGACCTGCTCGCGGCCGGCTGCGTATACGATCTGGGAGACGGGATCGTAGACCGGCTGGGTGGTGGGCTGTCCCAGGTCGATGGCGACGATGTCCGCCGCCTTGCCTGGGACCAGGGACCCCGTCTGCCGGTCCAGCCCCAGGGCGCGCGCGCCGTTCAGGGTCGCCATGCGCAGGACCCGATGGGCGGGCAGGGCGCTGGGGTCGCCGGCGATCCCCTTGCCGAGCAGCGCAGCCGTTCTCGATTCGCCCAGCATGTCCAAGTCGTTGTTACTGGCGGCGCCGTCGGTGCCGATCGCCACATTCGCCCCGGCATCCATGAGGTCCGCTGCTCGGCACATCCCCGAGGCCAGCTTCAGATTGGATTCCGGGCAGTGGACGATCTGGGCACCCGCCTGGGCCACCATCTCGATCTCTTCGTCGGTGAGTTGGGTCATGTGCACCGCGACCAGCGAAGGCCCGAGCAGTCCCAGGCGCTGCAGGCGCGCCAGTGGCCGCACGCCATGCTGGCTCAGACTCTGTTCGATCTCCTGGCGGGTCTCGTGGACATGCATGTGGATGGGCAGTTCCAGTTCGTTGTCCAGCACCAGCATGCGCGCCAGGGGCTCATCCGAGACCGAATAGGGTGCGTGCGGGGCAAAGGCGGTGGTCACCAGTGGCTCGTTGCGGAAACGATCATGGACCTCGATGGCCCGGTGCAGATAACCATTGGCATCCTCGGCCCAGGCCGAGGGGAAGTCGATGAGAATCAGGCCGATGACTGCGCGCATGCCGATACTGGCCGCCACTTGTCCGGTGACATCGGGGAAGAAGTACATGTCGTTGAAACAGGTGGTGCCGCCGCGCAGCATTTCCGCAATGGCGAGGCGGGTGCCGTCGGCCACGAATTCCTCGTGGACCCAGCGTTGTTCGGCCGGCCAGATATGGTGCTGCAGCCAGTCCATCAGGGGGAGGTCGTCTGCAAGCCCACGGAACAGGCTCATGGCCACGTGGGTATGGGCATTGACCAGGCCGGGGATCAGGGCGTGGCGGGGCAGGTCGACGGTGCGTTGGGCGGAGAACTGTTCGCGTGCCTCCGAAGTGGGGAGGATGGCATGGATGCGCCCTCCCTCGATGGCGATGCTATGGAATTCGCACACCTGCCGCTCCGGTTCGACCGGGATGACCCAGCGGGCATTGATCAATGACTCGACTTGCAAGCGCCTGCTTCCTCGAAATTGGCCAGCCGCTAACTTTAGGGAAGTCGGGAACTTTGTGCCACTGCCAGCGCGCCCGGAGCAGGATAACGTCATCTAACTGTAGCGGAGCGGGTCGTCTGCCCCGAGGGTTAGAATCAGCGCTCTTGTCAAATTGCCGGGGAAACGACATGCAATCGGTGGAACTCGATATTTCGGTCACTGCAGACGACGCCATCCTCTGGCGTGACGATGTGCTCTATTTGTTGGATCAGCGTCGGCTGCCGCAGGAGGAACGGTTCATTCGTTGCCAGGATGCGGCCGACACCGCCGAGGCGATTCGGGCCATGGTGGTGCGGGGAGCACCGGCGATCGGGATCACTGCCGCCTATGGCGTCGCTCTGGCAGTGCGCCAGCGTTACGCCGAGGCCCCGGAGCACTGGCGTGGGCGGGTGGCGCAAGACATGCAGTTGCTCGCCCGCGCGCGACCGACGGCGGTCAATCTGTTCTGGGCGTTGGAGCGGTGCCGAAGGGAACTCGAAACAGTCGCGGGCGGGGACCCCTTTCCACCGATGCTGGTATTGGCGCAGCGATTGCACGAACAAGACCGGGCGATGAATCGGCGCATGGGCGAATTCGGCGCCTCTTTGATCGAGGGGCCGACGGCTGTGATCACCCATTGCAACGCAGGGGGACTCGCCACGGGCGGGCATGGTACGGCCCTTGGTGTGATACGCAGCGCCTTCGCCCAGGGGCGGATCACCGAGGTGTTCGCGGACGAGACCCGGCCCTGGCTGCAGGGGGCGCGATTGACAGCCTGGGAACTGGTGCGTGACGGCATACCGGTGCAGCTCATGGCCGATGGCGCCGCCTGTGCCCGCATGGGGGCCGGCGGTATCGGCTGGATCATCGTGGGATCGGACCGGATTGCCGCGAATGGCGATGTGGCGAACAAGATCGGTACCTTCTCATTGGCGGTGGCGGCCAGACACCATGGGGTGAAGTTCATGGTCGCCGCACCCACCTCGACGATTGATCCGGATACTGCCAGTGGAGCGGATATCCCGATCGAGCACCGCGCTGCGGAAGAGATCCTGAACTGCGCCGGGTGTCCCGTGGCGGCTGCGGGGGCGGGGGCCTGGAATCCCGTGTTCGACGTAACACCGGCCCAACTGGTCGATGCCATCGTCACCGAGAAGGGGGTGATCCTGGCCCCCGATGCGGCCAAGATCGCGCATCATCTGAGTGGTTGAGTGGCGCAGCCAGAGGCTGCGGTGCATCCGGAGGGTCCTCCTCGAGCGGGTCGGCCTCTCTCCCGCCCGACCACGCGAGTTCCCTTACGCGGCCGGAATCAACAGCACCTCTTCGGCGCCGTGCCAATCCAGGCGTCGGCGGAGTGTTTCGGGATCCGCGTTACCACCATGCAGGAGGAGCACCGTCTTGCCGTCCATGATCGCGGTGTGCAGTTTCTCCAGGATCTCTTGTGGAATCCCGAGGCGGTGGAAGGCAACCGCCAGGCGGGTGGCGAGGGCGGAGCCCGCCATCAGGCCGGCGCCCAATACCGCACCGGTCAAGGCATTGATGACGGGCCCCACCAGTAACAGGGTGCCAACACCGGGCACAAGGAACATCCCGCTGGCACCGGCCAGAAGTCCGGCCAGAGAGCCCCAGAACGCGCCCTGCTCACTCCAGACCCGTACCCGTTCCTTGTCATCGGCGTAGGCGATACCCAGGAAATCGTCCCCTTCTCCTTCGGCGCGATGCAGGACCGAGATCTGGTCCATGGGGAAATCCTCTTCGATCAGTTGCTCGACGAGCCGGTGCGCCGACGCCATGTCGGGAAAGATGGCGGTGATGAGCGCCGGTTGCGATGACCCCTGTTCGGTATTCATCGCACGGTTTCCTGTAGCGGGATCGTCAGTACTTCACAGCGGGCGTGATTGATGACACCAGAGGCGGTCGACCCCAGAAGGCGCCCCAGGGCACCATGCCCGTGTTTCCCAAGGACGATCAGATCGGCTCGCAGCGCCTCCGCCTGAGAAAGAATCACCCCGCGGGGTGGGCCGGGTACGATGTCACCCGTGATTCGCTGATCGTCGAGTTCGCGTAACAGGTCGTCGAGATGTTTCTGTGCGATGCTCGTCAGCTCGTCTTCGATCTCGAGCGGGATCACCGGGTCGTAGGCCTCGTCGATGTAGACCGGATAGTCCACTGCGTGAATCAGATGGATCCTTGCATCCGCATAGCATCGCATGATATCGACGGCGCGCTGGACGACGCGCCGCCCCTCGGCAGTGAACTCGGTGCCTACCAGAATCTGGCGATAGGGGGCAGGCGGCTGTCGTGCCGCCAATTCTTTCAAGCGGCGCTCGCGCAACCAGTCCCACGCCTTGGAGAGCTCGTCTTCCTCGAAATATCGCACCTCGGCGCCGACAAAGGGTGTTGTCATCGCTGTCATCCAACGCATCAAACGTCCCTTGCCGACCACCGCAATACGCTCGAAGGCATCTGGGTGTTCCTCGAGGAGGCGGAAATCGTCCCAGGCCGCTTCCAGATCCCATCCCTTGAAATCGTGCAGCTCGATCAGGACCGACAAGCGCCCGTTTTTCTGGATGAGCGATTCCAGGCGTGGAAGGAAGGCCTGATAGTCCTCATGGGTGAGCTTCCCCGAGATGCGGAATGCGACGATGTTGTCTTCCTGGACGGGTATCTGGACGATCATGGACCTGCTCCTCGAACGGCAAAAAGATCAGATGCTAAAGGATTCTCCCATGGCCGGAATGCGCACTTCGCCCGCTTGCAGGTGGCGTGCGAGCGTCTGCATGGCATCGGCTTCACCATGTACCAGAAAGGTGAGTCGCGGCGTTCCGGTCTGGGCATGCCAGCGGCGAAGTTCCTCGCTGTCCGCATGCGCCGAGAAACCGCCAATGGTATGAATCCGCGCGTGCACGGGTATTTCCTCTCCGAATATGCGAACGGACTTGGCGCCGTCAATGATACGCCGTCCCAGGGTTCCCCGCGCGGCGTATCCAACGAAGATCACGCTGCTATCGCGGCGCCAGAGATTGTGCTTGAGATGGTGTCGGATGCGACCTCCGGTGCACATGCCGGAGCCCGCAATGATCACGGCGCCGCCGCTGATGTGGTTGATCGCCATCGATTCGCTGGTTTCGCGCGTGAGGTGCAGGCCGGGGAGCGCAAAGGGGTCGTGGCCGCTGCTGAACAGTTCGGCGGTCTTGCGATCGTAGCATTCCGGGTGACGACGGAAGATCTCGGTGGCGGAAATGGCCATGGGTGAATCCAGAAACACCTGCATGCTGGCAGGCAGGACGCCATCGCGGATGCCTTCGCGCAGGAAGTAGAGGATCTCCTGGGTACGTTCGAGGGCAAAGCTGGGGATGATGACATTGCCCCCGCGCCGGAAGGTATCCAGGATGGCCTCGTAGAGCTCTTCCACCGAGGGGCGGAGCGGTTTGTGGCGGCGGTCTCCATAGGTCGATTCCATCACCACGATGTCGGCCCGGGGAGGGCGTGCGGGATTGCGCAGGATGGGGCGGCCCTGCTGACCGAGGTCGCCGGAGAACAGGACCCGCTTGCGCCCCTTGTGCTTGTATTGTTCGATCAGGATGCAGGCCGAGCCTAGGATGTGTCCGGCGTCCACGAAGGTGGCGGTGGTACGCTCGCCCAGGTGCAGTGGCTGGCCATAGGTGGCAGTGCGACCGAAGAAATCGACCGCGTTCAGGGCGTCCAGGGTGTCATATAGCGGCTGGATCGCCTCCGCGCCGCGGTTGTGGCGCTGAGCCTTGCGGGTCTGCCAGCGGGCGTCTTCCTCCTGCAGATGCGCCGCATCCAGCATTACCAGACGCGCCAGTTCGCGGCTCGCGGCGGTGGTGATGATCTCACCCCGGAAGCCGCGTTTGGCCAGCAGCGGGATGCGCCCGCAGTGGTCCAGGTGGGCATGGGTCAGGAGGAGGAAATCGATGTCCGCCGGATCGAAGCCGAAGGGTTCGGCGTTGTCCTCCTCGATTTCATGGCTGCCCTGATAGAGGCCGCAGTCGATCAGGACGCGGGTCTTGCCGATCTCCAGCAGGTGGCAGGAACCGGTGACCTGACGGGCGGCACCATGGAAGGACAGCTTCACTCGCGGGGCCCCTTGGGATTCATGCAGGCTGTTCCTCCGCCCGCTGCTCCAGGGGGATGGCCGTCGCGCGGTCTGCCGTATGGGGCGCGACCTCGCGGATATGAATGTCCCGCTGCGGGAAGGGAATCTCGATGTCGGCCTCCTTCAGGGCATCCCAAATGGCGAACATGACCTTCGATTTGATTTCCAGCCGGCTGAACTGGGAGACATCCATGTAATAGGTTATGCGAAAGTCGACCGAGGAGTCGCCGAAATCACTGAGGAGAATGCGAGGTGCCGGCTGCAAGAGTACCTCCGGTTGCATGGTGACCGCTTCTTCGATGATCTTTTGTGCCTGGTGTGGATCGCCGTCATAGCTGATGCCGACCTTGAGCACGGTGCGAACGACGGGGTCGGAGCGAGTCCAGTTGGTAAAGGCATTGCTGATCAGCTCGGCATTGGGGATGATCACCTCCTGATTGTCCCAGGTACGAACGGTTGCTGAACGAATGCCGATATAGGTGATTTCTCCTTCATAGTTGCCGACGGTGACCCAGTCACCGGCGCGGATCGGTCGTTCCACCAGGAGGATCAGGCCGCTGATGAAATTGTTGGCGATGTTCTGCAGACCAAAACCGATCCCCACCCCAAGGGCGCCGGCAAACACGGCAAGACTCGTCAGATCGATACCGAGCAGGTTGATCGCGAGTAACAGGCCGATCAGTACGGTGGAATACTGCGTGAAGACGGCAAGGCTGTTGCGTATACCACGGTCTGTCACCCCCGCATAAAGCCAGTCGAAGCTCAGACGCCGTACCCAGGCGCCCGCCGGAAAGGCGCCAAGGGCAACCAGGGCCGAGATGCCGAGATGGGCCAAATCGATGGTTGTGTCACCGATCGTGAACAAGGGATAGGAGAGGATGCCTCGAAGCAGCGCGAAGAGGGTGGATTGATCACCCAGACCGTACACCTTGATCAATGCAATGATGATGAGTACAGCCAATAGGACACGTGCCAGGAGGTGCAGTGGTCGAATGAGGCCCTCGTACCAGAGCGTACCGTGGCGTTCGTCGCGTTCGACGTATTCGGCCCACCGGTGAACGAGATCGGCCAGCAGGCCGCGGAGTACCAACCATAGGGTGACGACCGACAGCGTTGCGATCAGGTACCAGGCCACGAGACTTGCGAGGTTGAAGTAGCCAGCCAACCCAGGCGCGGCGATCCCCAGCATCGCTAGGGGTAGCAGCAACGAGACCATTCGGACAACCCATAACCAGTAGCCAGTCGTGCCATGATCACGGAGTCGGCTAACGACGAGATTTCGCAGACGAAAGCTGAGATAGACGGCTGGAAGCAGACTGAACATGAACAGGCGGTTGACTACCACCGAGAGCGGTTCGCTGATCACGCCAAGTTTTCCGAGACCGAGCAGCAGTCCCAATAGGCCACTGGTCCAGACGTTGAGGACGATTCCTCGATGGAGTCGACGCTCGTCGTCATCTGCAGAGACCAGGGGTGAAACGAGAAACCAGTAGCTGAGGTCGCTGAGCAGGCGGATGGCCATCCATATGCCAAGAAACAGCGCAATCAATTGCATCAGCAGAGGGCTTGCGGCTATCACCCAAAGTCCTCCGACCACTCCAATCAGCAATGAGGCGGGAATGCTGATGCCACGGAGAATATGCAAGGCAATGGCGGCAATGCGGCCGGAAAAGGTCTTGGCCTCCAGAGCACGCCGTCGGGTGCCGCGCATCCGATAGTGGTAGGAGAGGCCGGCAATAACCATGCCGACAATCAGAAAGACGGCGGCAATCGTGGTTTCCTCGGGGCGAGTTCGAACGGTGTTTGGCAATTGGCTCAATTCTTGAAGGAGCAGGCGGCCCGTGGTGCGGGGAAGCTCGATGATCTCCCGCCCCAGCGAGGGCCATAGGTCGACTCGATCGGGAAGGCGTTGCCGTGCGGAGAGATCTGCGTTGAGCAGGCGCCTGTAGGCCTCCGTGAGGCGCTGGTGGATTTCGGTGACGCGTTCGAGAAGGTGGCGAGCCTCGTCGAGCTGTTCCTCCAGCTGGCGTTGGCTCTCGGCCAGCATGTCGTCGATACGCCGGCCGCTGGTCTCCTTGAGTTGGCCTGCCTGAATCTTTTGCCGCGTGACCTGGCGTTGGGAGCGAATGAGGTCGAGCTTGCGCGAGAGCAGGCCGATGACGGGTTGCAGATCTTGGCTGATCTGACGCGTCTTCTTGAGATCGGCGGCAATCAGTTCGATATCCTCGGCACCGGTCTGCCGCGGGATGGAGGTCAGGTGATCGAGGGCACTTCTTGCCGTGGCGAGCTTCAGTCGTGTCTGAGTGATGAAGATCCGGTTCTCTGCCGCATCTATCTGGGCCGACAGGATGGCCTTGCGATCCTTTTTGTCCGGGGGCAATGCGGCCAGCTCCTTGACGAGGCGCTTCACCTGGGCGTTGAGTTGGTCGATTTCCCGCGCCGAGCGCTCCTCCAGGCGCTTGAGGTCCGCGAGCAGCGAGGCGTCCTGCTGCTGCGCATAGGCGTCGCGCAAACGTTCGAGTCGATCTTCGAGGCGACGGATATTCGTCTGCGTCTGCGCGATGGAATTCTCGGTATCCTGACGTTGCTTGCGAGCCTCGTCGAGGCGTGCCTGTTGGCGCGCCAGGGCATCCTTCAGCACACCTCGTTGTGCATCGGTGGTAGCCGCCTCGAGGGAGGATTTCATCCACTCCAATTGCTGGGCGGCCTCATCTTCACGTTGTTTGGCGGTGTCCAGTTGTAGTTTGAGAGATTCCAGGCGCAGCTGGGCAGTTTTCAACTCGAGCTCGGCCTGTTGAATCGTCAATGGCGTGATGGCCTCTGGCAGCGAGCTGCCGGGCATGCGGGGATCGCCTTGCGACACGGTTGGTCCCGTCGCCGCAAAGGCACCCGAGATGGCCAGTAGCAACAGAAGGGCGAACAGTTGCATATTGCAAGAGGCTTGAATCCGGTACGATAGCGGGGATTGTGCCACTGTTTGCCAGCTTCCGGGTGACGACGCGTCAGCGTCAAAGGTGTGGGGCAATATGCTTTCGAGGACGACCGACGTGATAACCCTGCGCGTAATCCACCCCGAGCACCCGTAGCATCTCGAGGGTTGTCTCATCCTCCACGAATTCGGCAACCGTCTGTTTGCCGAGGCCCTGCGCCACCTCGGCCAGCGCCCGGACGAAGACCCGGTCTGCATCGTCCATGGCCATGTTGCGGATGAAAGTGCCGTCGATCTTTACCAGATCCACCGGGAGTTCTTTCAGGTATTGGTAGGACGCAAAGCCGCTGCCAAAGTCGTCCAGGGCGAACCGGCAGCCCAACTCGGTCACGCGTCGGATGAGATCGACTGCTGCGCCAGTGTTTTCCACGGCCTGGGTTTCGGTGATCTCGAAGATCAGACGCTCCGCTTTCACGTCGTGACGGGCGAGGGCCGACGTAATGAAACCGAGCAGGTCAGGATCGTCGATGACTTTGCCCGACAGATTGACCGACAACACGAGTTCGGGG
>RFHJ01000012.1 GCA_003696905.1 Gammaproteobacteria bacterium
CCGAGGTCCAGCACCCGATCCACCGCCAAGCCTGCTGGTACCTGATGGGTGATGAAGAGGATGGTTACCTTGCCCTTGATGCGATTGATGGTCTGAGCCAGGTGGGCAGCGGTCTCTGCATCCAGGCCAGAGACCGCCTCGTCGAAGATCAGAACGGGCGGGCGCTTGAGCAGGGCGCGGGCGATGGCGATGCGCTGTCGTTGCCCACCAGAGAGGCCGATGCCGTTTTCGCCGACCTCGGTCTGATAGCCCTTGGGCAGGGCCTCGATCACCTCGTGGATCTCGGCCGCCTTGCAGGCCTGCACGATGTCTTCCTGTGAGGCATGGGGGTTCGCGTTGCGCAGGTTCTCTTCCAGGGTGCCCGAGAAGAGCACTGTCTCCTGCGGTACCACCCCGAAACGGGCACGCAGTTCGTTGGCGGCGAGGTGGCGGGTGTCGATGCCGTCGATCAGGATGCGACCTTCTTCGGGCAGCTGGAAGCCGAGCAGGAGTCTGGCCAGTGTGCTCTTGCCGCGACCGGAGGGGCCGCTGACGACCAGCAGCTCACCGGGCCGTATTTCGAGGTCGAAATGGCGGAAGACCCAGGGGTGCCGATCCGAATAGCGGAATCCCAGATCCTCGATGCGGATGGCGCCGGCGCCAGTGCCGGCACGGCGCGGTGCGAGGGTATGGGGCTCGGTGGGCATGTCGAGAATGTCTGCGAGTCGGCGCATGGCGACGCTCGCCTGTTGGAATTCCTGCCACAGACCCACCAGACGCATCACCGGCTGGCTGAGGCGACTCGCAAACATCTGGAAGGCAACCAGCATGCCGATGGTGAATGCAGGATCCAGCATGGCCAGCCAGGCGCCGGTCACCAGTATCGCCAGGGTCATGGCCTGTTCCAGGGTGGATGCCAGGATCTGGTAGCCGTTGCCCAGTTGTCGCGTGGCGAAGGCCGAGGCGAGGTACTCGGCCAGCTGGTCGCCGTAGCGGCGGTCGAGAGCGGGCTCCATCTGCAGCGCCTTGACGGTATGGATGCCGGCGATGTGCTCGGTGAGAAACGCCTGGTTGCGCGCGCCGAGCAGGAATTGACGATCCAGGCGCTGACGGAAACGGGGAACCATCAGCAGGCTGACGACGGCGATCAGACCGATGATTCCCAGGCTGATCAGTGTAAGCAGCGGACTGTAGCTGAACATCACCGCCAGGAAGAGAACGAGGAAGGGCAGATCGAGCATCAGGGTGATGGTGGCGCCGGTGATGAAGTTGCGCAAGGTCTCGACCCCGTTGATGCGCGTGATCAGGGTGCCGGTGGGGCGTTTCTCGAAATAGGCCGGCGGAAGCTGCAGCAGATGGCGGACCACCTTCTGGCCGAGAACGGCATCGATGCGGTTGCCGGTATGCAGCACCAGGTACTGGCGCAGCCACGACAGGCAGGCACTGAACAGCATGAAGGCCAGCATGGCCACTGCCAGGACCAGCAGCGTGCCCTGGGTGTGATGTGCAATCACCTTGTCGATGATCACCTGGGTGAACAGCGGTGTGGTCAGGGCCAGTGCCTGTATCGCCAGGCTGGCAAGCAGTACATCCCGCCAGATGTGTCGATGGCGCAGCATCTCGGGCAGCAGCCAGGCAAGACCGAAACGGCGCCGGGTATTCGGTGTTTCCTCGACCGGTTCCTCGTCGACGTCGGCAGGCGTCTCGCCGACCAGCAGTAAGGCGCCGGGCGCGCGTTGTCGCAGTTCTTCCATTGGTACCAATTCGGGTGCGCCGGCGCCCCGGCGCAGGAGGACAGTACGCTTCCCATCGCTCTTCACCAGCAGTGCTGCCTCGAGCTGCTGGTCCCGGTCCTCGCGATCAAGAAAGACGATGGCGGGTAGCTCGAGTCTCTCGGGCGCCTGATCGGACCAGCGGGTGAGTCGACTGTCGAGGCCCAGGGCGGACAGCGCCTCGCCAAGGATGGCCGGGGTCAGCGGCGGAGGAAAGGCCCGCTGCAGGGCGCCGAAATCGACGTTGCGGTGATAGAAATCGGCCAGCTTGCCGATCAGCCAGAAAAAGGATTCGGTCTCCACGGCCGAGGGGGCCGTGGGAGACAGCCGTGTCTGCGGTCCTTGCATGGTTGCTCCCTGCCGCTTCCGTGCGGCACCTGATCGTTGGCGGGCGCAAGGCTAGCAAATCAGATCGCGCCGGTGTAGAGGGTAGGGCTGCTCAAGGGTGGATTGAGGCAGTTTTTTCCTTTTGGGGTGTGGGGTACCATGACGGACCGTCGAACCGAAGGGAGCCAAGATGGAGAAGCAGACAGGGACCGTGCTCGTCACCGGCGGTGCCGGCTATATCGGCAGCCATACCTGCCTCGAGCTGCTGGAGGCGGGCTACGAGGTGGTGGTGGTCGACAATCTCAGCAACAGCAGCCCCGAGGCGATCCGGCGGGTCGAGGCACTCAGCGGTCGGCCCGTTACCTTTGTGGAGGCCGATGTCCGCGATCGCTCGGCGCTGGCGGCCCTGTTCGACGCGCATCCGGTCGATGCGGTGATTCACTTTGCCGGGCTAAAGGCGGTGGGTGAATCGGTGGAGAAACCGCTGGCCTACTACGACAACAATGTCGGCGGGACGGTGGCACTGCTGGAGACGATGGCAGACAAGGGCATCAAAAGGATCGTCTTCAGTTCCTCGGCCACCGTCTATGGTGACCCCGCGAGTCTGCCGATCCGCGAGGATTTTCCGCTCTCGGCGACCAATCCCTATGGGCGCTCCAAGCTGTTCATCGAGGAGATCCTGCGCGATCTGCACCGGGCGGATCCGGCCTGGGACATCGCCATCCTGCGCTATTTCAATCCGGTAGGTGCCCACCCCAGCGGGCGTATCGGCGAGGATCCGGCCGGGATCCCCAACAATCTGATGCCCTATATCGCCCAGGTGGCGGTGGGAACCCTTGCCGAGCTGTCGGTTTTCGGTGACGACTACCCTACGCCGGATGGCACCGGTGTTCGGGACTACATCCATGTGGTCGACCTGGCGCGGGGCCATCTGGCGGCATTGGCGCGCCTGCAGGAGCGTCCGGGGTGTGTTACCTACAATCTGGGTACCGGCTCCGGCTATTCGGTCCTGGAGATGGTCAAGGCCTTCGAGCGAGCCTCGGGGCGTAAGGTTCCCTATCGGATCGTGGGGCGTCGCCCGGGCGATATCGCCGCTTGTTATGCGGATCCGACGCTGGCGCGCGAGGAGTTGGGTTGGCAGGCAGAGTATGGTCTGCAGCAAATGTGCGAGGATGCCTGGCGTTGGCAGGAGGCCAATCCGGGCGGTTACGAAGAACAGGATGTCGAGCCGTCGAATGAGCCCCCAGGGGAATAAGTCGCGCCCTCGGTCGTCTTCCCTGTCAGTCGCTGCGCCTGGGCGCGGCTCCCGTCTCACCAACGGCGCCATGTCGTAAAGGCCCTACGCCGTGCCGGTGTTTTTGGGGCCTGTGCTGTGAGAGAACGGCCACTCTCTATCGCTGTAAAGGCAATTGGTCATCCCCTTGGCGGCAGAGTAAGCCACTTTTTTATCAGGGGTTTCCGCATTAGAACCAGAAGAGGGTATCGGCGAGCACCCAGTATCGCATTGGAATTTGATCGGAATTCGATAACTTTAGGAGATCAGCATTATGTCGATGTCGAGGAGAGAATTTGTCAGATTGATGGGGCTTGCCGGTGCGGCCGGCCTGGTGCCCTCATCGGTGTTTGCGGATCGGCGCCAGCCATCCGAGCTCTATGAAGTGCCCAAGTTCGGCAATGTGAGTATCCTCCACATCACCGATACCCACGCCCAGCTCAACCCGATCTATTTCCGGGAACCCAATGTGAACCTGGGAATCGGCCAAGCGCTCGGCCGGCCACCCCACCTGGTGGGGCACAAGCTGCTCGATCACTTCGGCATCGAGCCGGGTGGCATCGAGGCGCATGCCTTCACCTATCTCGATTTCGAGGAGGCCGCGGCAAGGTATGGGAAGGTCGGCGGCTTCGCCCATCTCAAGACTCTGGTCGACCGCATTCGCGATGCCCGTGGCCCCGGCAACAGCCTGTTGCTCGACGGCGGTGACACCTGGCAGGGGTCGGGCACGGCCTACTTTACCCGAGGTAAGGACATGGTCGGCGCCTGCAACCTGCTCGGTGTCGATGTCATGACCGGTCACTGGGAATTCACCTACACCGAAGCGGAAGTCATCGCCAATATCCAGCAGTTCAAGGGTGATTTCGTTGCCCAGAACGTGCAGGTTCGCGACGAGGCCCTGTTCGACTATCGCTTCGCCGACTTCGAGGACTTCGACGAGGATTCCGGTCTCGCCTTCAAGCCCTATGTGATCAAGGAGGTGGGCGGTGCCCGGGTGGCGGTGATCGGACAGGCCTTTCCCTATACCCCGATCGCCAATCCTCAGCGCTTCATTCCGGACTGGACCTTCGGTATCCGTGACGAAAAGATGCAGGAGATCGTCGATTCGGTGCGCGAGAACGAAAAGCCGGACGTGGTCGTTGTCATCTCCCACAACGGCATGGACGTCGATCTGAAGATGGCTTCGGTCGTCTCGGGCATCGATGTCATCTTCGGCGGGCATACCCACGACGGTGTGCCGGCGCCGAGCGTGGTCAAGAACCGCGGCGGCAAGACGCTAGTCACCAATGCGGGATCGAACGGCAAGTTCCTTGGCGTGATGGATCTCGACGTGCGCAACGGCAAGGTGAGGGACTTCCGGTATCGCCTGTTGCCCGTGTTCTCCAATCTGTTGCCTGCGGACAAGGCGATGCAGAAGTATATCGATGAGGTCAGGGCGCCCTACAAGGACAAGCTCGATGAAAAGCTCGCCGTGGCCGGCGAGACCCTGTATCGCCGCGGCAACTTCAACGGGACCTTCGACCAGGTGATCTGCGATGCCCTGCGAAACGTCGAGGATGCGCAGATCTCTCTCTCGCCGGGCTTCCGCTGGGGTACCACGGTACTGCCGGGCCAAGACATCACCATGGACAACGTCCTGGACCAGACCTGTATCACCTATCCGGAGACCTATCGGCGGGAGATGACCGGTCAGGAGATCAAGAACATTCTCGAGGATGTGTGCGATAACCTGTTCAATCGCGATCCCTATTATCAGCAGGGCGGCGACATGGTGCGTGTGGGTGGCCTCGATTATGTCTGCGATCCCACCCAGACCATCGGCAAGCGAATCGGAGATATGCAGCTCGATGATGGTACGCCAATCGACCCCAACAAGAAGTACGTGGTGGCTGGGTGGGCCACAGTAGGATCGAAGTCGCCTGGCCGTCCGGTCTGGGAGGTGGTCGCGGACTATCTCCGGCTGAAGGGAACGGTCAAGATCGAAAAGCTCAATACCCCCAAGCTGGTCAATGTGGCGGGCAATCCGGGAATCGCCGACTACCCCGGTCAAATCCTCGGGTAAAGACCCCCGAAAATCTGTCGTGGCTACTGAACGGCACCAGGCGCTCGCAAGGCCTTGGTGCCGTTTTTTTGTTGAAAGGTGGCTTATGAGGGAGCGACTTCAGCCGCGACCGAAAGAACTGTCGCGCCTGAATCCTCCCACGGCCGGGGCCTGCCATCGGATCATCCATAGACCTGCCGCGGCAGCCACAACACCACCTCCGGGAAGATGATACAGATCGCCAGGCCAATCGCCTGCAGTACCAGGAAGGGCAGGGAGGAACGATAGATCTGGCCCATGGTCACCTCCGGTGGCGCCACGCTCTTGAGATAGAACAGGGCATAGCCGAAGGGCGGACTGATGAAGGACATCTGCATGTTGACCATGTAGACCACGCCGAACCATAGTGCCTGTTCTTCGGGGGCGACCCCCGGCAGTCCGAAGACTCCGTCGAATTCCATGGTGGCCAGGAGTGGAATGAAGATGGGGACCGCCAACAGCAGGATGCCCACCCAGTCCAGGAACATGCCGAGGACCACCAGGATGACCATCATCAGGGTCAGGATGCCATAGGGTCCGAGGCCGGTACCGGCGATGGTATCGTTGACGAACTCCTGGCCGCCATTGACGACATAGAAGCCTACGAACAGGGTGGCGCCGAAGATGATCCAGAGCACCATGCCGGTCACCCGCAGGGTCGAGATGGCGGCCTCGCGGATGTTCTTCAGCGTCAGTCGACGGTGCATGGCCGCCACCACCAGGGCGCCAAAGGTGCCCACGCCGGCGGCCTCCACGGGTGTGGCAATGCCGGCGAAGATGATGCCGAGCACCAGGGTCACCAGGGCGATGGGAGCGCCCATCTTGCTCAGCAGGCGGACCTTCTCG
>RFHJ01000013.1 GCA_003696905.1 Gammaproteobacteria bacterium
CTCCTAACCTCCCCCCGCGAGCGGGGGGAGGGACTATTGTTGTAAGGGCCGGAGCAGCTTCGAACAGTGAGGACACAACGATGACCACAGCGGGCAGAAACAAGGGCGGTAATGGCGAAGAGCAGAAGGCGGAGCAGCCGGCGCCCGAGAACAAGCCACAGACAGGCAGCATGGGGGCCGGCGAGGAGGAGCTGGCAGCGCTGCGCAAGGATTTCGAGCGCCTGCGGGAGGATGTCGCTGCACTCGCCGAGGCGCTGCGCGCGGCCGTGCAGAGCGGTGGCCCAGGGGCTCAGTCGGCAGCCGAGGAGGGCGAGGGTGTGGAGGCGGCCGCAGACGAGGCTGACAAGTGGCAGGAGCTGCGTGATCGGTTCGAGCAGACGCGCGAGCATGGTCGGGATGCCATCGAAGATGTGGAGACGGAGGTAAAGCGCCATCCTCTGGCCAGCCTCGCCATCGCCTTTGGTGTCGGCTATCTGTATGCGCGCCTGACGCATCTCTTTCGTTGAGGCCGCCTACATGAGAACGACCATCTCGGACCTGGTGATCGCCTTTCTGGACCTGCTCGAGGCCGAGGGCCGGACGCTGCGCGAACAGACCATGCGTGTCGGCTGGGGGCTGGCCTTCGTCCTGATGACCATGCTGATCGCGCTGGTCGGTCTGGGCTTCCTGCTCTGGGGCGCCTATCAATATGCGGCGGCCTGGCTGGGGGCGCCGGCGGCGGCGCTGCTGATGGCGCTGCTGGCCTTGATACTGGCGTTGATCACCGGGTTGCTGGCGGTGCGATGGACGCGCTGACCCCCGAAGAGGCCCGGGCGCGACTGCGCGCGTTATCGCAGGGGCGACGCGTACCGCGCCGTGATCTGTCGCTCGAAGAGGCCAAGGCGCGCCTGCGCGAGACCGATGCAGACCTGGACATCGGCCCCTTCCTTCATTTCGCATCTGAGGGCCGGTGGCGGGAGGCAGGGTTGTCCCTTGCGCTCTGGGCGGTCAGTGAAGACGGGCGTTATTTCTTCTCTCCGCTGCTGCTCTCGGCGCTTTCTCTCGTCGATGGTGTCCTCCAGGCGTTGCGCAAGCGGCCTCAGTGATGCTGGCCCAGGCGGGCAAGTGGATCCTGCCGGAAATAGTGTTTCAACTGTCGATAGACCGCCGGTACATGGCGGTGCAGGATCTCCGGCGCGGTAAAGAAGTATTCGCAGATCACTGCAAAGAACTCCGCCGGGCTGGTCGCCGCATAGGGGTTGATGGCGGTATGATGATGGTGCTCGACTTTCTCGACCAGCCGTTCATAGGCCGTGCCCAGCGCCCGGCTCCACTCCTCGATGGGCATGTCAGGGTGTAGCGGCGGCAGGCCGTTGGCACGCCCGTTCAGCAGGTCCAACTTGTGGGCGAACTCGTGGATCACGACATGGTGTCCCTCGTGCAGATGGAAGCTCTCGCGCTCGACCTCTTCCCAGGCGAGGATCACCGGCCCCGCACCCCAGGCCTCGCCGCTCAGTCCTGAAGCCTGCTGGTGGACGATGCCGAATTCGTCCATCACCTCGCGTGCTACCCGGAAGGCATCGGGGTAGACCACGATCTCGACCCAGCCCGCATAGGCATCCGGCCCCAGCTCGAGAATCGGGAGACAGGCCTGGGCCGCGATCACCAGGCGCATCTCGTCCGATACCTGCAGACCCTGTACGCCGTTGAATGTCTTGTCGTGCAGAAACAGGGTGGTGAGCTCACGCAGCCGGGCGCGCTCGGTCGCCTCGAGCCCGTGCAACAGGGGAAGGCGGCGGCTCACACCGAACCAGAGTGAATCGGGTATCGGGTAGCGGCGCAGGATGCGCAGGCGGTGATAGCGGGGAAAGAGGTGCATACGGATTCCTTTGAAAGATCGGGCAGAGTGCTCCATGCAGTGAACCGGCCCGCTGCCCGACCAGAGACGGTTTTCATCCCGGCCATGTTGGGTCTGGTATGGTCAAGAGGAATGCCTGGTCCGGAAGGGCAGCCCATCGTCTAGCCCCCCTGCCAGCCCCGCCACTGGTGGGGGGAACGAAAAGGCCGGTGTTTTCAGGTTTTCCTCGCTCTCCGGATGATACTGCAGGGGAGAATCCCATGACTCGCGAAGTGGTCAAGCATTACTGCGGCAAGGTGCTCGACCGACCGGGGGGAGGTTCTATTTGCTATCCATGCCGGCCGGCGTATTCGCCATGGCCTGTTCGCGGGGTGGGGTACGGGCACTCCTTTCGGTTCCGCTGTAAAGCCCCCGATTACCTGGACACGATTTTTCACAAAATCACGCTGCCTCTGCGATCACCGCGTGGGCAGCCCGTACCTGCGCCGGCGTGGCATAACCGTGCCGCTGTAGGATCCAGTGGCGGTTGTACCGCTCCTTGAACTCCAGCAGCGCCTGGCGGAGTTCTTCGACGGTGTCAAAGGTCCGCACCCACAGCAACTGCTCCTTGAGCGTGCGAATGAACTGCTCGCCGACACCGTTGCCCTCCGGCGCCTTGACAAAGCTCGGGCTCGACTCGATCCCCAGAAAGGCGATCTCGCTCTGGAAGTGGCGGCTCATGTACTGGGGACCATGGTCGTGTCGCAGCACCAAACCCTTGGCCACCCCTTCGGCCAGCGGGCCATAGTGGTGCCGTATCCCCTGGTAGATCGGCTCCAGGGCCTCGAAG
>RFHJ01000140.1 GCA_003696905.1 Gammaproteobacteria bacterium
GTGAGGCGGGCGGCGTTCAGGTCGGCATCGAATTCCCGGGTCCGGGAGAGCGCCAGCTGGGCGAGTGCGCTCAGGGTCGGCGCGAAGATCAACAGGAGGATCGCAAACCAGTTGATCGCCGCCCCGTAGACCATCATCAGCGGCAGGTTCACGAAGACCAGAAACTGACCAAACAGGGACAGGCTGCTGGTGGCCCGGCTGAACAGGTCGGCGAGGCTCATCACCCAGAGGTCGCGGCTGCGCACATGGCTGATCTCGTGCGCCAGCACGCCGCTGAGTTCGCGCAGGTTCAGTTGCCGCAGCAGGCCATCGGTGACCGCCACCGCCGACTGCTCTGGGGTACCCACGGCAAAGGCATTGAGCATGCTGCTGGGCACCCAATAGACTTCCGGCGGACGCACCAGTTCGGCACGGCGGCTCAGGGTCTCGACCACCTCGAACAGTTCCGGTGCCTGCGCGCGGCGCAGCGGCTGCGCACCATACAGGCGCATCACCATCTGCGGCGAAATGGTGGGGCCGAAGGCGACACCCACCGCCCCCACCATCAACATCATCCAGACGCCATCGGGGCCCCACAGCAACCAGCCGAGCAGGGCGAGGAAGCCGCCCATGACCGCCAGCAGAAACAGCGAGTGGAGGCGGTTTCGCCAGGCGTGCTCCTGCCACACCAGGGGATCGATGCCCGGCAGCAGAGGGTTCATTCGAGGCCCACTCGCCGCAATCGCGCCCGCAGGCGCTCGATCTCTTCGAGGAGCTCGACCGCCAGGGCGGCCCCGGCCAGATTGACGCCCAGATCCCGACGCAGGCGCTGGGCACAGCGTACCCGCTGCACACTGACGCCGGAGAACCGCCAACGACCCGGCTGGCCACCGAGTGGTTCGATCAGACCGTATTCGACCATCTCCAGCAGCTGCTCGGCAGGCAGGCGACAGGCAGAACTCAGCTCGGCCAGACTCAGTTCGACATCCTCTTCGAGGACATCACCGTTCAGCAGTGACAGCATCTCGTTGCCCATGACTCCTTACACTCCCAGCCGTGCCCGGGGATTGAACCCCGGGAAGGCCTTGCTGAATTCCTCGTAGGCCGCCCTGGCCTTGTCGCCGTCCACCGGGGGCAGGGCGATCTGCAGTACCACGTAGAAATCACCCGGCTGCTTGGCCGGAATGCCCTTGCCCTTGAGGCGCAGTTTACGCCCGCCAGCAGAGCCCGCCGGGATCTTCAGGTCCACTGCACCAGCAGGCGTGGGCACCTTGACCTTGGCGCCCAAGGCCGCCTCCCAGGGTGCCACCGGCAGGTCGATATAGACGTCCTTGCCTTCGACACGATAGAAGGGATGGGGTCGGAATTCCACCTCGAGATACAGATCGCCCGGCTCGCCCTTGCCCACGCCCGGACTGCCCTGCCTGGCCAGGCGGATATGCTGTCCCTGACGCACTCCCTTGGGAATACGCACATTGAGGGTTCGCTCCTTCAACTGCGGACGTCCGTCCGGCCCCAGCTCGGTGTGACGCAAGGTCATGGCGCGGGTGGCGCCGTTGTAGGCATCCTCGATGTCGATCATCACCTTGGCATAGGTGTCCTCGCCCCGCATGTCGAAGCCGCCACCACCGGCGGTATAGCTGTAGCGGCGCCCGCCGGCACCCCGGGCGCGACCGAACAGGCTCTCGAAGAAATCGCTGAACTGTTCGGCATCGGCACCGGTAAAGCCACCGCCGTGGAACTCGAAGCCCTGATCCCAGTCCGGTGGCGGCCGGAAATCCTGGCCCTGTTTCCAGTTGGCACCGAGCTGGTCGTAGGCGGCACGCTTCTCCGGATCCTTGAGGACCTCATAGGCCTCGCCGATCTCCTTGAAGCGCTGTTCGGCGTCCGGTTCCTTGCTCACATCGGGATGGTATTTGCGCGCCAGCTTGCGATAGGCGCGCTTGATCTCATCCTGCGTGGCATCGCGCGAGACGCCCATGATCTCGTAGTAGTCTTTGAATTCCATGGATTCTTCTTGCCTGCTCGTGGAATGGCGGAACAGTCGAAAGATCGGGGCCAGGCGAAAGATTTCAAGCCGCTGCCGGGTCCGATGCGAGAAACCGCCGACAGAGACAGGGTAGGCGCTACGCCACCGCAAAGGAAGCCCGCCGATGCCAACGCTGATCTTCGTCTACAACGCCGACTCGGGCCTGTTCAACACCCTGGCCGACATCGGCCACAAATTGATCTCGCCCGAGACCTACCGCTGCGACCTGTGCATGCTCACCCATGGGGTATTCAAGGAACGGGAACGGTGGCGCCTCTTCGTGGCGGGGTTGCCGACGCCCTGCCGCTTCCTCCACCGAGACGAGTTTCGGCGCGAGTTCCCCCAGGTGGATGCCGCATTGCCGGCGGTATTCCTCTCCACCTCCCAGCGCATCAGCCTGGGCCTGAGCGCGGACCAGCTCGGAGGATGCAGGGATCTCGATCAGCTCGAGGGGCTGATCCGTGACGTCATTAAAGACGTCCAGTGAAACTGCGGGAAAACCCCTCTTTGCGAAAAGGACGGCAGGTCTACACTTCGCGGCTCCAACCACCATTCCTGTCCAACCTGCATGAGGATTCCACCGTGAGCGACGAGCTGGAGCAGCCCAACGCGAAGGAACAACCGACCAAGGCGACCCGGAAGAAGGCCGTCAAGAAGAAGAGCGCAAAGAAGAAGGCGACTACGAAAAAGGCCGCAAAGAAAAAAACGGCCAAGAAGGCGGTAACAAAAAAGACTGCGGGAAAGGCAACCGTGCGTAAGAAGGCGACTCGCAAGAAGAAGGCTGCCACCGCATCCAGGTCTTCCAACACCCGGCAGAAACGCATCAGTTTTGCCGAATTTCGCGAACGGGTCGCCGTTGCGGCCTACTACCTGGCCGAAAGACGGCTGTTTGAAAACGGAGTCCCCGAAGAAGACTGGCTGGAGGCGGAACGCCAGATTCGCGAGGCGCTGGCCCGCGAAGGCGTTACGGTCGAGGAGACGTAGTTCCGTCGGACCGAAAAGGGAATAATGTGGAGGGATGGGCCATCCTCCCTCCATGTCGTCTCGATACTCCTACTGGCTCTGGTGCCTGCTACTGGGACTGCTGCTGCCTGAGGCCCGGGCGGCGGCACCGGTTCAGATCGGCGTACTCGCCTTCGAGGGAGAGGAGCGCGCCCTGGCGCGCTGGCGGCCGCTGGCCGAGTATCTGACCGAGGAGATACCCGGCCGACAGTTCCGGATCGTCCCGTTGACCCATGAAGGCTTCCGCAATCGCATCCGCAAGCGGCAACTCGACTTCGTACTGACCAATCCCGCCCACTATGTCGGTCTGGAGGTGGCATTCGGAGTCACCCGCATCGCCACCCTGCGCAACCGCCACGGCAAGTCGGCCCTGACCCGTTTCGGCGCGGTGATCTTCACCCGGTCCGACAGTCCCATCACCACCCTCGAGGCCCTGCGCGCGAAACGCCTCGCAGCGGTGAACGGCGAGGCCTTTGGCGGCTTTCTCCTGGCTCGCAGACGCCTGCGCGCCGCCGGCATCGACCCTCTCCATGCCATGCGTCCCCTGTGGCTGGGTTTTCCGCAACGGGAAATCGTGCTGGCCGTGCTGGCCGGGCGCGCCGAGGCAGGCACGGTGCGTACCGGCGTCATCGAGCAGATGATCGAGGCCGGAGAGGTTCGCCGCGACCAGCTCCGGATCCTCGGAGAACGACAGCCACCCGGCTTCCCGCTGCGCCTGAGCACCGAGCTCTACCCGGAATGGCCCATGGCCCGCCTGCCCCACACCGACCCGGAGCTCGCACGGCAGGTCACACTGCGCCTATTGCAGATGCCCCGCGACTCGGCGGTGGCGCAGGCCACCCGTACCGCCGGTTGGACTATTCCCCTCGACTACCAGAAGCTCCATGAGATCCTGCGCCAATTCCAGCTGCCCCCCTACCAACCCCGACCAGCCACCTTGGGCGACCTGTGGCGCGACCACGGTGGCCTGTTCGCCGCTTTGTTCGGCACCCTGCTGCTGATGTTGGCGACCGCAGCCTATGTCCTGCGCATGCACCGGGCCCTGCGGCATTCCCATCGGGCGCTCATGGAGCACCGGGACCAGCTGGAGGAGCGGGTCGAGGAACGTACCCGGGCCTTGTTGGCCAGCAATGAGGCACTGCGCCAGGACATTCAGGCGCGGATGCGACAGGAAGAGGCGTTGCAGGGTGGCTGCGAATGCCTGCAGGGAATCCATGCCCTGATCGTGCGCGACGACCTGGCATGCGAGCAACGACTGCAGTCGATCCTGGATCACCTGGCCAACAGTTTCGGGGCCCGGCAGTTGGTGTTCTCGCGGTTGTACCAGGGTGAGCCTCAGCCCTGTGGAGCCAGCCCGCCCCAGCACGGGAGCATCCCAATGCTCTGGCCCGAACAGGCACAACGGGCCATCGAGAGCGGCGAGACGGTCAGCGCCTCGTTCTCCGGCGAGCGAGGGAGACTCGAGTACCTGGCCTGCCCGGTGGTTCGACAGGGACGCACCGTCGCCCTGCTCGAACTGAGCGCCCCCGAAGAACCCGGGGAGCAGACCCGCCCCGACCTGCACAGCGAGCTGGGAATGCGCATCCTGCATCTGGTGGCCCAGTGGTTGGCCTACGAGGACGAGGCCCGTTGCCAGGAGGCCGCCCGCGCCGCCGCTGCCAAGCGCCTCGCCGGCCTGACCCCTCGCGAGAGCGAGGTCCTGCTGGAGGTGGCACGCGGAGCGCCGAACAAGGTGATCGCGCGCCACCTGGGCATCAGTATCAAGACGGTGGAGCTGCACCGCTCCAATCTGATGCGCAAGCTCGAGCGGAACAATGTCGCCGAACTCACTCGCCTGGCCATCCAGGCAGGCCTGCTGAAGGAATAGAATCCTTCGTCAATTCAATCGGTTATTTGGAAACCTAGGGTTTTCTCCAGGGGCTCACCCGTAATCGATCCTATTGCCCTCTGCCCGATCGCCGACCAGGATCCTCAGCGCGGACAACAACCACGAGAGACGAGGAGATCCATCCATGAAACGCACCACCAAGGCACTGTCACTGCTGACAGCCACCGCCCTCATGTTGGGGGTATCGACCCTTTCCATGGCCGGCAAGAAAGGCGATGCCGGCCTCGGCCATGACTACCGTACCTTCCATGCCGACGGCAAGATCGAATACGGCCGGATCGGCGACTCCTATACCGCCGACCTGGTGATGTATCTCGCCGGCAACCAGTTCATGGTGATGGAGGAACTGATCAAGGACTTCCAGAAGAAGAACCCCGACATCGAGACGGTCTATGTCGAGACCATCCCACCTGGCCAGATCCTCAAGGGCCAGATCCTGAAACAGGGCACGATCGAAGGGCAGAAGACGGCACAGAACCCTGATCTGTTCGCCAGCGTGAATCTCGGCCACCTGAAGAAGCTGGCGAAGAAGGGGGTCATGCACGACTACATGATCTACACCCACAACAAGCTGGAGCTCATGGTCGCCAAGGGAAACCCCAA
>RFHJ01000141.1 GCA_003696905.1 Gammaproteobacteria bacterium
CTCCAGCACCACCACGGCATCGTCCACCAGCATCCCCAGGGCGAGGATGATGGCGGTATAGACCACGATGTTCAGCTCGCCACCGAATAGGTAGATCACCGCCATGGTGCCGAAGAACACCATCGGGATGGAAAGACCGGCGGCGATGACGGCGCGGAAGTTGCCAAGGAAGAACAGCAGCACGATCAGGGTATAGACGATGGCGTCGCGCAGCGCCTCGAGCATATTGGTATTGGCGGTCTCGATCAGATCGCGCTGGGTATCGCTGATGGCGAAGTCCACCTTGGGGTAGCGCGCGCGCAATACCTCCAGCTCCTTGCGCGCGGCCTTGCTCACGTCCAGCACGCTGCCGCCGGGGGCGCGTTGGATGGCCAGGGCGATTCCTTCATGCCCGTTGCCCAGGTAGCCCGAGAAGCGCTTCTGGTAGCCCCAGTCCACGTCGGCGATATCGGCCAGGCGGACATTGGGCGTCACCTTGAGCTGCTTGAGCTCTTCCACGTCCGCTTTGTCGCCATAGTAGGTCAGGGTGAAGAAACCCTCGGGCCCCTTGACGAAGCCCAGCGGCATGTCACGGTCGGTGGCGCTGATGACCTTCGCCACCTTGGTGAAGTCCAGCCCGTAGCGTTTCGCCTTGAGCGGGTCGAGGGCGATATTGATCGCACTCTGGTAGCCGCCGAACACCTCGACGTTGCCGATGCTCGGCTTGCTCAACAGGTACGGCTTGATGAAGCTGTCGGCCAGCTTGCGCAGGTCCGCCAGCGTCAGATCGCCATCCTTCGCGCTGAGGGTGACCACCTCTACCGGCAGGGTGAAGGCGCCGGAGGTATAGATCGCCGGATTGGCGCCTGCAGGCAGACGGGCGCGGGCGATGGACAGGGCGTTGTTGACGTCCACTGCGGCCGCTTCCAGGCCCTTTTCGTATTCGAACTCGGCCTTGACGATGGAGAAGTTGGCCACGTTGATCGAACTGACCTCGCGCACCAGGCCGAGGCGCGAGATCTCCTGCTCGATGGGCTTGGAGACGGTCGCCGCGGCTACCTTGGCAGTGGCCCCCGGGATGTTGGTGATGACCACCACCGTGGGGCGCTCGGCGTCCGGGAACAGGTTCTTCGGCATGGCCACCAGGCCCATGACGCCGATGATGAAGAAGCCGGCGATCAGGGCAAAGGTCAGATAGGGGCGATGATAGAAATAGTTGAACATCGGTCTTCCCCTTATTTGCGCGGCGTGACGATTTGCACCCCGGCCTTGGCCTGCAGCAGGATGTCGGGCTTGGCCACCAGATACCGTTCCCCCGGCTCGATGCCCTTCACCGCGTAGCCCTCGACGCCCTCATGCAGGAGGGTGATGGGGCGGGCGGTGGCGTGGTCGCCTTTCAGCACCAGCACCTCGTGCCGCCCATTGGCGGAGAGCACGCCGTCATGCGGAATGAACAGGGCCTTGCCGGAGAACACCACCAGGGAGACCTCCACCCGGTTGCCCGCCGGCACGTCGGTCTCGAGGGTGCAACTGTATTCGTCCAGGCCATGGAAGGTGCTGTTCAGCGGCACCAGATCGCAGCGCCGCTCGCCCCAGATCAGCTGGGTGGGGTGTTGCTCATGGGGCACCCGGACCATCAGGCGACGGGTGCTGCCCCCGGCGATGGTGAGCAGGGGATGGCCCGCGGTGGCGGTGCCTCCCTCGCTGACCTCGGTGTTGCTGATGATGCCATCCATGGGCGCCACCACTCGGGTGTAGCTGAGGGTGTCCTCCACCTCGCGGATGTTCTGGCGCAGCGAGGCGATATTGGACTGCAGTGCCGCAATATTGGCCCGCAGGGCATCGATGCGCGCCGCCTCGGTGTCGAACTTGTCCTGGGAGATTGCCTGGATCGCCAGCAGCTTGGCATTGCGCGCATGGGTCTTTCGCAGGGCGCTCAGGTCCGACTGCTTGGCGCGGATCTGGTTCTCGATCTCGCCGATCTTCAGGCGCAGTGCCTCGCGCTTGGCCTGCAGATCCGAGGCGTCGAGCTGGGCGATCACCTCACCCCTGTGCACCTGGGTGCCGGTGGGTTTGATCATCAGTACCCGCGCGGTTACCTTGGAAGCGATGGTGGTATCCGAATCGCTCTGAACCTCGGCAAGATACGGCAGGGTGAGTTCGAATTCGCGCTCCTCGGCGACCGCCGATGGAACCACCAGCGCATAGGTCTTGGCGGGTGGGATTGCCGCCTCCTTGGCCTTCTTCGCGGCGATCAGGCGCATCCCAACGATTGCCAGCAGTGCCAGGACGACGAGTGTCAGAAGGATCTTCCAGTAGCTCTTTTTCATATTCTCACCAGGGTTTATCTCCAGGATGGACTGGGGGAGGGCATCGCGTTCGGATTCTGGCCCAGTCGACGTCTGAAAGAAAACGACATAACTCAAGAAAGGATGCAGCGCCGTTGGCCAAATCGCTCACGACCTGATCTGGATCAATCGGAGTATGCCCAACGCTGTCAGGGTGGGTGGATGGCTTTGACTAGCGCTTGTTCGGCAAAAGGCGTCAGCAAACGCTCCAGTTCGGC
>RFHJ01000142.1 GCA_003696905.1 Gammaproteobacteria bacterium
CGCTCAGCGCATCTGGCGCCACCAGCGCTGCACGATGTCTCCCACGTCCAGATCCTCGGGTCCATCGAGCCACGCCTCGTTTACCGGGGCGTCATGACTGGAAGGAGTCGGATCGGGGCGGTACAGCTGCATTCGGGTCGGTAAGGGGATGGCCTCTCCCAGCGCCAGGGCCTCGCCGCGGCGCAGCGAGGCCAGGGTCTCGGTGAGGTCCTGCTCGCCTTCTGGCATCAGCCGCCGTACATAGGCCTGGTCGTCCGGGTTGGTGATCCGCAGGCAGATGAAGTTGCTGCACTGGGCGAGCACCGTCTCGGAGAGTTCCAGGGGGCGCTGGCTCACCACGCACAGCCCCACACCGTACTTACGTCCTTCCTTGGCGATCCGCTCCACCTCCTTGCGCGTAGCGGCATGCTGTAGGTCGGCTTCGCGAGGGATGTACTGGTGCGCCTCTTCGCAGACGAGCAGAATGGGGAACTCATGGCGACGAGGGTTCCAGTAGTTGAACTCGAAGGCCAGGCGCGCGATCTGTGCCGTGATGGTGGGCCGCACATCGTGGGGCACGAAGCTCAGATCGATGACCGAGATGGGACGCTTGGGGTCGCCCAGGCCGATGAAATCCCGCAGCAGTGATTCGAGCTGGGTCGATTCGATCCGCTTCCGTGGTTTGAACAGGAAGCTGTAGCGCGAGTCGTTGAACATTGCCTGGAAGCGCACCAGAAACTCGTCGAAGGCACCGAACAACGGCCCCCGGGTCTTGCCGAAGTCCATCTGCTGTTCATTCGCCTTCTTGAACTGCAGATACATCTCCTTGATGGAAAAGTAGACCGGCGAGTCCACCGAGAGGCTATCGATGCCAAGGTCGCGGTTGGCCTTCTTGCGCAGGGTGTAGAGCACTTCGCGCAGGAAGGCCATCTGCAGCGAGGCATTCGGATCCGAGCGATCGATCAGCAGATCGATCAGCTCGGCATAGGTGAGCAACCAGTAAGGTATTTCGAGATCGCGCGCGTCCACGTGACGCGCCATCTTTGCCGGAAAGGCACTGTGCAGATTGCCCTCGGCGTCGCGCCAGCCATATTCGCCGTGGATGTCCAGCAGTACCACATGGGCACGTGGCATGGACTGCACGGTACGTTGCAATATGCTGGCGACCGCCCATGACTTGCCCGCTCCCGATTGACCGAGTATGGCCAGGTGGCGGCCGAAGAGTGGGCTGGGGTCGAAGAAGACCTTCAGTTCAGGATATTGGCTGTGCCTCCCGAGGTGCAGGCCGAAGCGTCTGAACGCATCGAACATCCCTGCCAGCTGATTGAGTCCGACCACGCGGACTTCGGCATTGAGGGGAGGGAACTGGCTCACCCCGCGGCTAAAGCGTCCGTCAGTGCCGATGTCGCCCAGCGGCATCAGTTCCACCCGGGTCGCGCCATTCTCGAGCCAGGAACGCACCACCCGGACCAGGAGTTGGCCGCCGCGTGACTTGACCAGCAGATGTGCCCCCGAATGGGTGATGTTTTCGTCTCCGCGATGCGCGAGCTTCTGTTCGTAATCGTCGAGCAGGCTGGCCACCATGTGATGGGCAGAAACATCGATGATGTGCCCAATCAGGTCGGGGTCGTCGGAAATCAAGGCGGAACCTCCGGCTACAGGGAGAAAATTTTTCCGCATCATAGGAGTTTTCCGGGCCGTGGCAAATCGAGGTTCACCGCTTTGGGAACTGTGTCCGGAACCTGCCAATGCCGGTATGCAATGAGTTGCCCGCTGCCGTCGGGCGACCGCCGCCACCGAAGCGAGATGGAAGGACGCGGGTTCTCCCATTTCCCTTTTCAGCAGGTAACAACGCCGGCGTTCAGTACGTTTACAATGGCGCCCATCCTGGATTTGGAGAGAACGGCATATGAACAATAGAGTCACGGTCGTGGGAGCCGGTTTTGCTGCCTTGACGGCAGTGCGAAAATTGCGCGCCCTGGCTCCGGATCTGCAGATCGACCTCGTCGCTCCCAAGCCGGAGTTCGTCTATTACCCCGGGACCATCTGGATACCCACCGGCCTGCGGAAGCCGGAGGATCTGGTGATCCCTCTGGACAACTTCTTCCGCCGGCAGAAGGTAAGCTATCACCAGGCCGAGGCGACCGGGCTGAGCGAGGACGGTCGGACCCTGCACACCAGTGCCGGTGATGTGCCCAACGACGGCATCATCATCGCCTCGGGTGGCCAGTTCATGCGCAAGCTACCCGGCATCGAACACGCCATCATTCCCTGTGGCGGCATTCCGGCCACCACCGAGATCCGGGATCGTCTCCAGGCCATGCAGCGTGGCACCCTTGCCTTCGGTTTTGCCGGCAACCCCAAGGAGCCCTCGGCGATGCGCGGCGGGCCGGTCTTCGAGTTCCTCTTCGGTATCGACACCTGGCTGCGCCAGCAGGGTCGACGCGGCAACTTCAAGCTGATTTTCTTCACCCCGGCGCCCAAGCCAGGCGCGCGCCTCGGCCCCAAGGCGGTGGAGGGACTGCTCAAGGAGATGGCCCGCCGCGAGATCGAGACCCATCTCGGCCACAAGATGAAGGGCTTCGAGCCCAACAAGGTGATCACCGAGGGTGGTGAGTTCGAGGCCGACCTGATTCTGTTCATGCCGGGGATGACCGGTAACAAGTGGTTCGAGGCCACGCCCCTGGCCCGCTCCGAGGGCGGGCTGCTGAAGGCCGATGCCCAATGCAGGGCAGAGGGTGCGGAGCGAGTCTATGTCGCCGGTGATTCAGGCAGCTTCCCGGGGCCGGAATGGTTGCCGAAACAGGCCCACATGGCCGATCTGCAGGCCGAGGCGGCGGCGCAGAATCTGATCGCCGAGCTGTCGGGCAAGCAGCCGGAGAAGACCTTCAAGGCGGAGCTGATGTGCATTGTCGACAGCTTCGACAAAGGGATGTTCATCAGCCGCAGCGAGAAGGGCGGGATGGTCCTACCGGGCACCGTATTGTTCCACTGGGCCAAGCGGGCCTTCGAAAGGTGGTATCTGCGTCAGTATCGTTGATACCGGTCGTGGAAGGATTCACCACAGAGGGCACAGAGATCACAGAGGGGTTTGGGGCTCTGTCCGAAGCCGCGAGGCTTTCCTGGGAGTTCGATCCATGGGGTGACGGTTCGGGTACACCGCTGATCAGCCCATTGGGTGGGCTATGCCCGCTCCAAACCTCAAGGGCAGGGCCTCTCTGAGCCTGGCTGGAGCACAGGAAACTCATCAAAAAAATGGTGGTGCTGCGTTATCATGGGCGTCACCGATCCTTGGGGGAGTCGATTCGGATGGCAAATCTCTGCAACTTCCTGTTCATGCCCCTGCGGTTGCTGCCGCGTCCCCTGCACGACAACGGTCTGGCGCTGATACTCAACCGGGTCTTCTCCGAACAACTGGCGGATGGCGAGTTGGATTTTCTGCAGGGGCGGATCGTGCGGATCGAGATCGCGGACGTGCCGCTGCACTATGCCGTGCGGTTGGAGGGCCGTCGTTTCGTCGCGGCCTCGGCGGGCAATCGGGCCGATGTGGTACTCGGGGGCGATCTTCACACCTTTCTGCTGCTCGCCAGTCAGCGCGAGGATGCCGATACCCTGTTCTTTCAGCGGCGCCTGCGCATGCAGGGGGATACCGCGACCGGCCTGCACCTGAAGAACTTCATCGATGCCCAGGGCGAGTTGGCATTACCCGCCACCCTGCGGACGGCCTTGGCGCGTTTCGTCGATTTGTATGACGCCCGGTGCGCGACCCAGAGAACGGTCAGCCAACTGACCAGCTGAGCCCGGCCTGTCCCTGCCAGTAACCGTCGCAGGGCCCGCAGGGGAGATAGTCGTTCACCTCGTGGAGGGCATCGGCGCCATCGCGCCGTGCCTGCAGGACGTCTGCAAAGGCCTGCACGATTTCCACGGTGTGGCGCGACTGGGGGCTGATGCGCAGCCGGTCGACTCCCAGCGTACGCAGGTGGTCGAGCTCGTGCAGCAGGACATGGGTCTGTGCCGACTGCGTCTGGATGCCATTCAGATTGAGGAACCGACTGTCCTCCTGGGTCGAGAGCAGCATGCCGTCCGGGTAGTCGAGGCAGCGGAACTGGCAGTCGTCCTTGGGCAGATTGTGCGCACGTGCGGTGAAGCAGCGTGCCGACAGCGCCAGCGGAAGACGGCCGAAGGCGAATACCTCGGTCTCTACCCCGGACGGTCGTTCTGCCTGGAGCTGGCTCAGGGTTTCGCGCGAGAGCTCCACGGGCATCACCCAGCGGTGCATGCCCAGGCCGGCCAGCTTGCGCAGGGTGGCGCCGTTGTAGATGTTGACGAAGGGGCCTGCAACGAAGGGCGTCTTGCCGGCGAGCAATTGCACCGCTGCCATATCGTTGGCCTCCACCATGAAGCGTCCGTTGCCGCACAGCCGGCGCAAATACTTGAGGTCGGATTCCGCCTCGATCAGCGCCAGGCTCGAGAGCACCACCTCCTTGCCCGCGTCGGCCAGCGCC
>RFHJ01000143.1 GCA_003696905.1 Gammaproteobacteria bacterium
GATCCATTCCCACCAGACCCTGCAGCCAGGTCCCGATATCGGCGATATAGGAGGGGGTCTCGTGGGAATCCAGGTAGCGCAGCCCGCGCAGGCGGCCGTCTTCGCCCACCGAGACCAGCAGGTTGATGGGGCCGCCGTAGCCATGCACGTCGGCGGCCACGGTCATGCTCGACAGGCTGGCGCTGTCCGGCGGTCTCTCGGGTGATGGGGGGGCGCTATCCCAGCCGAGATAGAGCGGATAGGGCTGCTCGCGTGCCTCGAATGCCTGGGAGCCGCTGACCTGTGCCAGCACCCCCTGGTCGAAGTGCACCTGGGGGCCGGGTCCGGTCTCGTGGCCCAGCCGCGACCAGCCGTACAATACCAGCACCAGGAAGGAGAGCACCCAGCCCAGACCGCTCCAGGGAAAGCTGCGATAGCCGCGGCGCGCCAGAAAGGCCGGCTGCGCGGGCGCCCAGCGTGCCCAGGCCACCGGCAGCAGGGTGGCGAGGGCGAGCAGGGCGAGCACCCGGGTGGTGCCGGTGACGCCGAGCAGCGGGACCAGCAAAGAGCCGGTCAGCAGCCCCCCAAGGGCGCCTCCGAGACTGTCCGCGGCCTCGGACACCCCGCCGGTGGGGGCGGCCTCCTGCAATTCGTGTTGCGCCAGACGCACCCCGAGGGGGAACCCTGCGCCGGTGAGCAGACCGTAGAGGCCGGAGACGCCCAGATAACCCAGTTCCTGGGTGAGCCCTCCCAACGAAGCCAACCCCTCCAGCAGTCGCGGCGTCAGTGCCAGGATCCCGGCCGCCAGGAGCAATAACCCGATCAACCAGGACTCGGCCCGCCCGAGGCGGCTCATGGCCTGTCCCAGCAGTCCTGCGCCGAGCGCCAGGCCCGTCATGAACAGGGCATTGATCAAGGCGATGCGCTCGAACATGAAGCCTACATGGGCCTGGTAGTCGAACAAAACCACCAGCTGCAGGGCCATCGCCACCAGGCCGAGGAGCGCGAGGGCAAGACTGCCGGCCTGGCGCTGGATACGCTGCTGGGAACGGTTCTCCATGGCATTGCGCAATGACCACAGGATCAGAAAGACCCCGGCCGGGAGCAGGTAGGGCCAGGGACCGAGCGCCCGCAGCCTGGCCAGCTGGTCGGCCAGCGTGGAGGCGGTGAAACGCGCCCACAACAGCATGTTCAGATAGAAGGTGACCGGCCGCCGGTCGGTATTCAGTTCCGCCGGAAAATGCTGGTACTGATAGTGCAGATAACGAACCCGCTCCGCGGGCAGCAGCGAGGCAAAGGAGGCGGCGGGAAAGCGGTGCTCGTCCAGGGGTGTGGCGAGATAGCGCCGCGCCAGTTCCGTGGGATCCTCGCTGACCCGGTCCGGCTGTGGCGAGGCGCAGAACAGCTGCTGGTCACCGGGCTGCAGCGCGACCGCCGGGAACGCCGCCGAGAGGGTCCGGTATACCGAACCCGCATAACTGCGCACGGTGCCCCCGATATAGTTCGAGGCGCTGCTGACACGGGTGCACAGCACCCCCCCGGCGGTCATGTGGGCGCGTGCCTGGCGATAGAAGTCGAGGGTGAAGTAGCGGTTGCCATGGGCATTGGTGGGTGCGGCGTCGAGCACCAGTACCAGGTCGTAGGCCGGACCGGCGTAGTCGCGCAGGTAGCGCCGGCCGTCGACGAAATGGAGTTGCAGCCTTGGGTCTTCGAGGGCCTTGCGCTGCTCGGTGGTGAGCAGCGGCCTCAGATGGTCGAAGGCGCGCCGGTCCTGCAGCACCAGGTCGATGTGGTCGACCGGATAGCGCAGCAGCTCGGCGGCCAGACCGCTGGCGAAGCTGCCGAACAGCAGCAGGCGCCGGGCGCCGGCTGCCTGGGCATAGACGTAGGCGGCCGTCTGCTCGATTGCGCGGCGCTGCGGGAAGCTCGCGCTGATCCGGCCGTCTCGCACCACCGAGACCTGTTTGCCCAGACGCGCGTAGGCCACATGGCCGTACCGGGTGTCGAGCGCGTCCACGAGGACCAGGCCGGGCTGCAGGGTATGGAAACGCAGCGCCTCCAGGCGTGATTCCAGCGTCTGCGCCAGCGGGCCGACCAGCATCAGCAGGCCGAGCAGGACCAACAGACCGCCGCCCAGTGCGGTTGTTCGCGCGGGACGCAGGCGCCAGGCGAGCAGGCCCAGGACCAGCCCCAGCACGCCCAATCCCCGCCACAGCCCCAACCAGGGGATCAACACGAAGGTGAACAGCATGCCCCCCAGCAGGGCGCCCGCCGCCTCGGCCACATACAGCCAGGAGACGCCGCGCACCACCCCCGCCTCGCCCCGCTCGCCCAGGGCCCGGCAGGCCAGTGGGAAGGCCAGCCCCAATGCCAGGGCGCCGGGCAGCACCAGCAGGGCCACGGCCGGGACCAGCTGGCCCAGGGGAATCAACTCCACGGAGGGTACGTCCAGCGCCAGGCGCACGGCCCGAGTGGCCGCCACCTGCAGCGCCAGCAGCAGCGGCAGTGACAGGAGCACCGTGCTCAGACCGCGGCGGGCATCGCGTACCCAGGGACGATGATGCCGCCATACCACCAGCAGCGCCCCCAGGGCGATCCACAACAGCCAGCTGCCGAAGAAGGCGCCCAGGCTCACCTCGTTGCCGTAGAAGACGACCAGGGTCTCGCGCACCAGCCAGGCCTGCATCACCTGAGAGAAGATGCCCAGGAGAAACAGCGCGAACAGCACCAGTCCGGGAGACCTCGATGCCTTCATGCTGCCCGCCCCCCGTGACCGCGGTACGCGGCGGCGGATTTCGTGGTGCTCCATCGCACTCCGCGCATGGTCGTTAGCCTGGTGTCATGCCGCAACCAACACCCCTGTCAGGGAAGAGCCGCCAAGATCAATCGCCGTAAGCAATAGATTTTAAAGCTAGCCGCAAACCGCGTTTGCGGCGCAGCGTACCCTGATAAAGCCAAGGACGGCTTTATCACGGTTTCCTCAGAGAGTAGCCCACTTCTCGGCGCAAGGCGCGAGAACGACCCGGGACGGATGGGGATTGGCGAGAGCCGCCATGCCACGATGCCAGTCGGGTGAGCCGGGGCCGGGCAGAGGCTCAACCCCTGGCGGCAGGGTGTCCGGTATGTCGCAGGTGCATCGCCAGGGCGTTGTCCATGGTGGCGGAATGCTGTTCGAACCAGGCAGGCAACTGAGCGACCAGCTGCCTGGCGGCCTCGCTCTCGCCCTGGCGCGCCTGAGTCAGCACCTGCTCCATGGCGGAGAGTACCCGCCGATGTTCCTCTTCATGAATGGCGATTGGCGGAAAGCCGGATTCGGCCATCCAGCGGTCTTCCTGGGCGAAGTGCTCTCGGGTGTGTTCGGCCAGCGCCTGGAGCCGCTCTACCAGCTCCGTGTCCGGGCAGGAGAGCAGGCCGTCCACCATTTCGACGAATTCCTGGTGCGTGGCATCCATGGGGCCGATGCCCTTCTCCAAGTGGGAGTCCCAGGTATAGCGTTCAGGTGCTGGCATATCGGCCTCCGTTTCACACCATGCGACCGTGCAACCGCAACCACAGCGCCCGCGCCAATAGTGTGGCCAGCAGCCACAGGAAGCCGGGCAGTTGTTTCAGCAGACGTAGCGGCCCTTTTCCCTGGCCGCTATAGGGCAACGACATGCACATGGGTACTCGATCTCCGGCGGGCGTGGCCGGGGAAGGAGATCCCGGAAACGCCCGAGCTACAGATTGCGGATCTTTTTCAATTGTCCGCGAAGTTGTGCGAGCGCGCCTTGATTTTTCTCAAGCCGGTCGCGCTCCTTCTGCACCACCGTGGCGGGGGCCTTCTCCACGAAATTGGGGTTCTCCAGCTTCTTGGCGACCCGCTCGATGTCCTTCTCCAGCCTGCCGATCTCCTTCTCCAGACGGGCGATCTCGGCGGCCTTGTCGATCAGGCCGGCGAGCGGGATCAGGACCTTCATCTCGCCCACCAGGGCGATGGCCGATTCCGGGCCTTCCTCGCCCTCGGGCAGCACCTCGATCGATTCGGGTCGCGCCAGGAAGTCGAGATAGGGGCGGTGGCGCGCCAGCCGCTCCCGGTCTTCGGCGGAGGTGTTGGCCAGC
>RFHJ01000144.1 GCA_003696905.1 Gammaproteobacteria bacterium
CACGGTGACATCCAGCACATCGGCGCTGGCAGTGGTGTTGTTGGCCTCCTCGGCCGCCTCGTAGACCTGATTGAAGATGTCGGTACGCACGATGGCCCGGTAGCCCCCTGGCGTCGAGGCGGGCATGGTGGTCTGCAGCTCCAGGGTATAGCTCTCGCCCGGGGTCAGCTCGCCACTGAAGGAGGCCTTGCCGATGGGCCGGTCGCTCAGATCCCAGGTGCCGTCCTCCGAAAGGAAGACGCTGTCGGTCCAGCGACCCGAAGCCACCACGGAATCGGAGGCGTTGGTAACGGTCCAGCGAATGGTGACCGGCTCTCCGGCGCGCGCGCTGGCGGGCAGTTCGATGGACGAGACCTGCAGATCGGTGGGTGGCGGCAACTCGATGATCATGGGCACATCGGAGTGCCGCGCATTGTCCGTTTCGTTATCACCCTCGAAGACCGCCCCCTTGCCGCCATAGCGGTTGGGGTCGGTGACGACGAAGACGTAGTAGGCCTCGGTGGGCAGATCGGTGGGCACGGTATAGCTCCGGGAGACCTCGTAGCTCTCCCCGGCCCCGAGACCACCGACATGGCGGATGCTACCGAGGAAACGATCCGCCTTGAGATCCAGAAACGCATCCCGTGACAGATAGACCAGGTCGTCCCACTTCTCCTGCTGGAAGGGCACCGCACCACCCTGGTTGGTCACGGTGTAGCTGATGTCGAAGGCCTGACCCCGTACCGCACGCAGGGAGGCATCCAGGGAGGTGACCTGAAGGTTGGGCGGGTTGTAGGCCGAGAGGGTGACTGCCTGGGCCGTCGTGTTGTTGCCCTCCCCCTGGAACTCCCGCACCGCACCCTTGGCCGCGCCCCCCAGCCCTGGCAGGCGGGGTGACAGCGTGGAAACCCGAAAACCGCTGTCTCCAAGATCGCTGTCGGCGACCCCCAGGACATAGAAATCGCCCTCCAGCTCGAATGGCAGCGTCACGGTGACCGTGGCGGTATAGCTCTCCCCAGGTGCCAGCCCCCCCTCGTGGACGCTCTCGGCCTGGATCTCCTTGCCGCCTACCTCCCGTCGCAACAGGAAGTCACCCTCGTCGAGCGAGGAATCCAGCGACAGGTAGACGCGGTCGGTCCAACGGTCCTCGCGGGTGGCGCGATTGCCCACATTGGTCACCTCGAAGCTGATGTCGACCGTCTGGCCCGCAGCGAGGGATTCGGGCACCTGCAGGTTGGTCACCTTCAGATCGGGTTCGGCATAGATCACCGGCATCCTGGCACTCCCCATGGTGCCGGCCGGGTCTTCGAAGGCATACTGCAGATGCCGTTGCGCCGCCTGCCCCAGCGTGCCGCCGTTCTCCGGCCACCAACGTGGCAGGGGATTACGCGCACCTTGCGGAACATTGGTGAAGACGTAGATATAGTAGTCTCCCTCGATGCCTGGCGGCAGGGTTGCCTCGACGGTCCGGGTGTACCCCTCTCCCGGCGCCAACGGTGTTGCGTTGGAGATGAACTCGGTCGCCAACAGGGTCGCCCGGCTCCAGTCGAAGACGGGATCCTTGGACAGCCAGACCTGATCACGCCAGAAACCGGTACCCGACCAGATGGGCACCTCGCTGTCGTTGACCACGCTGTAACCGATCTCTACGGGTTCGCCCGAATAGGCCTGGCTCGGCGGTATCACCTCGCTGACCACCAGGTTGGGCTCGGGCGAGGCCACGTCGGTGGTGACCACGTCCTGATCATCGGTGGGATCGGTATCCCCCGGCTGCTGGACCTGTGCCAGCAGATAGCTCCCATCGAGCCCCGGTGGCAGTTCGAATTTCTGGACGAAGCTCGCCTTGCCCCCCGCCGGTATCGAAGCCCCATCGAAGGGGCCACCGAGATACCACTTTTCTCGTGCGTCGGACAGCGAAGGCGTATCACTCAGGGCCAGGGTGACGCGATAGCCGGCTGCCGGCCCGTCGCCATGGTTGGTCAGGGTATAGGCCACCTCGTAGCCGTTCTGTCCGTCGATGCCGGCACGGGCCAGTGGCGTCACGGAATCGATGACCATCTCGAGTTCCGGGTTAACCACCGGCGGCGGGTTTCCGATGATCTGGATGCCGATCAGCTGGGTGCCCTGGCCTGGACCATCCGAGGTGCCCGCCTTGTAGTTGTTGGAGTTGTATTCGTTGGGGTCGTCCTCGTTGACATTGACCGCCAGTGGATCCTCCAGCACGGTGCCATAGGGATCCACCCAGGGCGTGATGTAGTAGTTGCCGGACACCAGATCGTCCGGCAGCGTCACCGTCTCCTGGCGGTCATAGCCGGCGCCCACTTCGAGAATGCCGCCGTTGTACTGCAGGGTCTTGAGGAGCACATCGCCCTGGCCAGGATGAGGCCGGTTCTTGTCCAGGGTGAGCCAGATCTGCTCGGCCCAGTGGCCGATGTTGGTCGGTCCTGCCCCCCGGTTGGTCACCGTATAGTTGACCGTGACCTGATTGCCCTCGAAGGCCTGGAAGGGTGTCACCACATTCTCCATCACCAGGTCGGCGAAGGGAATGGGCTCGACATAGAGTTCATGAACGCCGAGGTTATTCTCCTCGTTGGGCCATTCGTCCACCCGCTTGCCGCTATCGGTATCCACCAGCAGGTAGACGGTGCCGCGGAAACGCTCGGGCACACGGAACTCCACCTCTTGGCTGCGATAGCTCTCGCCCGGCGCCAGGGCCGCCTCGTTGAGGTAGGAACCGAGGCGGATATCGTCATAGGTGACCTTGTCGTCCAGAGACAGATAGACGCTGTCGGTCCAGTTCGGCACGTCGGTGGCCTTGGGCCCCTGGTTGATCACCGTCCAGCGCAGCGAACCGGTAGCACCGGCGGTCAGCTGGTCCGGCGCCTCGAATCCCGAGACCTGCAGATCGGGACGCGGTAACACCGTAACCAGCACCTGGGTATCGGCCGCGCTCTCGTTGTCGTCCTCGTGGACATGTTCATAGACGTCGTTGTTGTAGTCGGTTACAACGATCAGATCGTAGCGATCGCTGGTATGACTGGGTAGCACCACCTGCTCACGGCGGCTGTAGCTGGTATTCGCCTGCAGCGGTCCGGTATAGGTATAGGAGCCAACCGGAATGTCGGCCTCGTTCGCGCTGGTATCGCTGTTGCGCAGATAGAGGCGGTCGGTCCAGGTCCCCTCGGCAGGGCCGCTGCCCGTGTTCTTGACCGTCCAGGTGACATCGATGGCCGATCCCTCCGGTGCCTCGGCCGGTGCGATCACCTCGGTCACCACCAGATTGGGCGGCGGGGTCAGGCTCACATCAACCCGGTTGGACACCCCCAGGTTGCCTTCGTCGGTGAAGACGAATTCATAGGGCCCTCGCCTGGGATTGTCGGTGCCCGGTATCTCGACGAAGAAATAGGCCGGTCCCTCCCAGCCGTCCGGCAGGGTAACCTGGGCCTCGCGTTGGTAGCTGTCACCGGGTGCGAGAAAGCCGATATGGCCGAAGGTCCCCATCCGGATTCGGCCGTTTCCATCCGGGTTGTCGGCGAGATAGATCACATCGTCCCAGCGTGAGGTGTTGGTCAACCCAATGCCCTGGTTCTTCACCGACCAGTGCAGGGTCACCGGCTGCCCCGACTGGGCGTTCGCCGGTGCACTCATGTCGGTCACCACCAGATCGGCATAGGGGATGGGCACCACATCGAAGAAGCCATCCAATGCCCGGGTGTTGTTGGCCTCGAGCTCGTTCTCGAACACCTCCGCCCCGGCATCGGTGGTCACATAGAGGGTGAAGCGGCCGTTCATTGCCGGCGGCATATAGATGGACTCGGTACGACTGTAGCTCTCGCCCACGGCCAGTCCGCCGGTATGGGTGAAACGGCCGAGTTCGATATCGTCGCTGTCGCCGATGATCTGGTCCCGAGAGACGAACAGCCGGTCCACCCAGGTATCGGTGATGCCGGCACCGGTACCCTGGTTGGCGACCGTCCAACTGAACTCGATCAGGGCCGGGTCGTCGACCGTCAGATTGGGCGCACTGAGTTCGGTCACCACCAGATCCGCATAGGGTGCGAGTGCGACATCCAGGGAAGCAGCGGCCAGGTTGTCCTGCTCGCCACCACCTGGCTCGACGACGGTATCATCGGCGTCGGTCTCCACCAGCAGCTGCCAGGGTCCCGAGACGTCGATCGGAAGCGTCACCTCCAGGGCAGCCGCTGCGCTGTCGCCGGGTGCCAACGGCAGGGCCGCATCACTGACCCGTTCCCCCAGCAGGATGTCGCCGTTGTCCAGGACATCGTCTCGGCTCAGCCAGAGGCGATCGGTCCAGCCGGTTACGACCTCGCCGGTGCCACGATTCTCCACCGTCCAGCCCACCTGCATCCGATCCCCGGACTGGAAGGGACCATTGGGCAGGGTCAGGCCCGTCACGCCCAGGTTGGGATAGTGCAGACCAACCGGCTCGGCGACACCGGTATTGTTGGCCTCTCGCGCGCCTTCGAAGACATTGGAGAAGCGATCGGCGCGCACACTGATGCGATAATCTTCCTCAGCGAGATTGCCGGGAATGGTCACCGGAACCGTGGCCTGATAGGCGGCGCCAGGCTCCAGGTTGAAGGTGCGTTCCACCAGCGCCAGGCGCCTTCCTCCGCCCAGACCAGGGCCGGTGAGCAACACCTCGTCGGTCCAGGGCGCCCGCGCGGTCGCCTCGCCCACGTTGGTGACGGTGAAGCTCACCTCGGTCGCCACGCCCGGCAGCAAAAGGTCCGGCCCGTCCACCACGGTCACTTCGAGGTCCGGGGCCGGAGCAGGCGCCAGATTGAAGGCACTCGCGGTGGCCCGCAGGTTCGGTGCGGTACCGATACCCTCGAACACCGCGCCGTCGGCATTGGTCTGGACCACGACAAAGAAGTCGCCCACATAGCCGGCCGGCAGCTGGATCTGCTCCGAACGGGAATAGCTCTCCCCTACTCCAAGGTCCCGCTCCTGCACGAAGCTGCCGAGGAGAACCACGGCACCTGCCAGGGTCCCATCGGTGGAGAGATAGACCCGGTCTGTCCAGCCGCCCGCCGGAGAAACCAGTGGATCCGGTCCCTCATTGGCCACTCGCCAGGCTACTGTCACGGTATCGCCGGCACTTGCGGCGGTGGTCGGCCCCACCACCGTCTGTACCGTCAGGTCCGAATAGGGGGAGGTAAGCGAGATCCGCTCGGCATCGATGTTGTCCGCGCGGGTATCCGGCTCGAGTACCGCCTGATCGTCGTCGCTGCTTACCAGCAGGTAGTAGTCGCCCTCCAGGCCAACCGGGATGCGGACATCGGTACTCACTGCATAGTCGGCCCCCTGCGCCAGTGCACCGGCATGGTCGATGGCCGCCAGCAGTTCGTCGGAGGCATCCAGAGCGGTATCGGAGGAGATGTAGACACGGTCGGTCCAGGCCGTCGCCTGGGTGTCACGATCCCCCGTGTTGGCGACCCGCCAGGCGATGGGCACCACATCTCCCCCGCGTGCGCTGGCCGGGATGCCGGTGAAGCTGGCAACCAGGTTGGGATAGGGCCGCGCCACCGAGACCACGTCGACGTAGTTGTCGTTGTTGTTCTCGGCGGTGAACTGACTGATGCCATCCCGCGCCTCGATGATGTACGAGCGATAGCTGAGGTCACGGTCGGCGACCACTTCCACCCGAATGGTACCCACACCGGCGGAGCCCTCGGGCAGGGAGAGAGTCACCGTCTGCGTTCCCTCCTCGCCCGGCGCCAGCGTCATGCCCTGCGCCGCCACCTGGATCAGGTGGAGCGTCTGGCCGGTGGTCAGATTCTTTACCCTGACGCGGTCATACCAGTCGCCCGGTGTGGTCGCCGCCCCTTCGTTGCGAATGGTCCAGCTGATGGTGAGATCACCACCGGCCTGCGGCTCTGCCTCGGCCACACGGACCTCACTGACCACCAGGTCCGGCGCCGAATTGATCTGGGTACTGGCAGCATTGTTGGCCTCGGCGTCGTCGGCGAGATTGGTCTCGAAGACCTCGTCGAGCGCATCGACGATGATATCGAAGCGATAGCTGCCTACGGCATCCGGCCCCCAGGGCCAACCGAACTCGAGGTTTCGTGCGCGCGACTCTCCGGCGGCCAGGGAATCGTTCTGCTCGCGCAGATCCAGACTCTCCACCACCCGCCCGGTCACCGTATTGGTGACCACCAGCCGCTCCGTCCAGGGCGCGGCCGCCTCCTTGGTGCCCTGGTTGGTCACCGTCCACGCCACCTGCACGGCCTCACCCGGCTGCCAGCCCCCCGATGGAGTGACGGTCAGATCGCTTGCCACCAGATCGGTATTGGGCGCCAGTTCGGTGGTGAAGTCGATATCCGCCCCATTGTTCAGCTCCGCAGTGCCATCGGCATTGAGCTCCACCACGTCGTTGTTCACGTCGACCCGCAGGGACAGACGCAGATCGCCCACTGCGGTCGCCCCCGGCGGCAACTGCAGGGTGGCATTGCCCTCGAGGGTACTGTTCTCGGCGATGGCGTTGGCTCCACTGGCATCCACCGGTACCACCACGTCCGCCAGCACCGCCCCGTTGTCCTGGCGACGAATGGTGAGACGGGTATTGAAGGTCGCATCCACCGGGGCGTTGCCGCTGTTGCGTAGCACCCAGCTGACATCAACGCGGCTGCCGGAGACGATGGGCGCCGGTGAATCAATGCGGAAGCTGTCCACGGTGAGATCAGGCGCCGGGCGGGCATCCACCGCCAACACCACGGGCTCACTGATCGGGTTGGCGTAGATGTTGAAGGTATAGGGGTGGGTCTGGGAGATGTCGGGCCGACCCTCGATCAATATCGTATAGGTACCGGTCTCCTGCAGCGTGGTGGTGTCCTGATCCTCGTGCTGATAGCGCTCCAGTATCTCGCGACCGTAGGGATCCAGAACGCGCCAATAGGCCCACCATCCATTACCGGCCACACTGTCGAAGAAATAACGCTCCCCCGCCTTGCCCTCGAAGGTGTAGATGTCGGTCTCGCTGCCCGGTGCCAGCTGTCCCGAGACCGGCGTGCCGATGGTGATGGGCGTGGCATCGGCCAGATCGAGCACCTGGAGGGCGAAATCGCCGGTCACGCCCGAGTTGGCGTATACCGTCAGGGTATAGCTTCCGGGAACCAACTCGAAGAAGGGAGGATAGCTGGTGCGATCACTGTCGCTCTGGGTGAAGGCACGATCCGAGACGGTACCGCGAGGCCCGCTCAACACCCAGTGAAAATTCCCATTGTTGGGCGATTGTATGTCGACGTAGATACGTTTCTTCTCGCCGACATCGAAGGTGAAACTCTGGGTCTCGCCCGGCAGGCCGATGCTGGCGGCGACGCGCTCACCCAGTGTCAGCGCCGAGGTGTTTCCGCTCAGCGGCAGGAGACGGAAGGAGTGAGTGCGCGCATCGGTTGCATTCACATCCCCCTCGATCATCAGATAGAAGGTACCCGTGGCATTGAGCGTCACCGCCTGGTGATCGTTGCGCACATCGATATCGCCCCGGGTGGTCAGGGTGCCGTAGGGGTTGAGGATCTTCCAGCGGCCGGTCAGATTGCCACCGACGAAATCCAGGTAGTATCGCTCGCCCTTGGTGCCGCTGAAGCTGAAGATCCGCGTGACGGAACCCGGGTCATAGGTGGCATCCACCTGCTCCCCCGGCACTATGGGCGTGGCCTGGTCGAGTCGCCGGACGGCGAAAGAGTAGTCGCCGGTGGTCAGTCCGGTGGGGTCGATGGTCAGGGTGTAGTCGCCCGCCGGTGCCCAGATGGCGGTGGAATCCCCTCTGTAGTAGGCATCGGAGCGACGCATCTCGTTGCTGAAGAGGGTGCCGGAGGGACCGCTGAGGGTCACGCGGAAACGATAGTCCGGCGTCTGCCCGTCGAGATGGAGGAAGCTGTCCTCGGCCAGACTGAAGGTGTAGACGTGGCGATCGAGAGGGTTCTCGATGGTGCCGGTGGTAATGGTATCCAGCGTCAGCGGGTCGGTCGTGGCAGTCCCCTGATAGATCTGGAAGCTATAGTCACCCGTAGCGGTGTTCCAGATGGCGCCCTCGATGAGCAGATAGTAGGTTCCCGCCTGGCTTAGGTTGCCGGTTTCGTAGTCATTGTTGAAATAGCGCCGTTCGGTCTCGGTGGAGCCATCGGGGCGCACGATCCGGTAGTAGAAATTCTGGCTTCCATTCAGATAGTCTGTCTTGAGATAGAAGGGCTTGCCACCGGGCCAATCGAAGCGATAGAGCCGGGTACCGGCAGGCGGGTCGATAGTGCCGTTCACCGCCGTATTCAGGTCGACAGGGGTTGCCGCATCGAGATCGAGCAGAGCAATGGCGTAGGAACCGGTCGAACCATCGTTCGAGTAGATGTTGAGGGAATAATCCCCCGGGCGCAGGGTACGGATGGTGGAGCCGCTGCCATTGTTGCCATCGGTGGCATCGAACCGCCCATTGGCGGTGCTGGGACCACTCAACGACCAGTAGAAATGGCCGTTGTTGGTGCGCGGATCCACCACCACGCGGGTCGGTTGTGTCAGGGTAAAGGCATAGCGGTCCACCGCTCCGGCGCTGTTGAGGGCACCATTGATCTCCTCGCCAAGAGTCACGGTGGGAAGGTTCACGGCAGGCGTTGTGTCGATGGCCACATTGTCGACGGTCAGGCCCATCAGCTGACTGGCGGACTGGCCGGTGATCAGCACGCGTCCGTCGGTGAGATCGAAACCGCCGAGGAAGTAGCCGTCGATGAAGGTGATGGCGGTGCTCCCTTCCCGTCCAACCGCCGTGACGGTCACGCCGCCCTGCACCCGGTCCAGGATCACCTCGAGATTAAGGGTCTTGTTCTCCAGATCGGCGAGCGTCAGCCCAAGGTCCGAGAGCGGCACCTCCAGCCGCTTGCTGCCATAGTGGAGGGAGATGTGGGGCGCGCTGCCCTCGCCGCCATCCTGGGCCAGATCCAGCGCCACACCGATGGCGCCGCTGCGGTTTGGCTCCACCCCAAGCAGGCTCACCGCTCCGCCGGCCCCATGGCTGCCGGCGGCCAGCCACTCGGTGGAGAATCCCTGGCCGGTGCTGCCGCTGGCCGGTGGCTCGATGCGGTAATCGAAGGACCAGCGCACCTGATCGAAAGGGCCCTCCGCCGTCTGCGAAAAGGCGATGCCGGAGAGGGTATTGGCGCTCAGTGGGTCGAGCAGCCGCAAGACGGTATTGCCGGCACCATCGTCCTCTTCGATCGGCGTGAAACCGGTTTGGGCCACCAGGACGTGGCCAATGGTGGAACCGGCGCCGAATGCCTCCAGGTTGTCGCCCGTTGCATCGGGGTAACTCGGACTGTCGAGCGCGAATCGATAGCGGTTGTCGTTGGCGGCATCCCCTACGTCGCCCTCCAGCAGGAACAGGTATTCCCCGTCCTCGGGCAACACGAAACCACCCTCATCGTTGAAATAACGCGGTGCGACCACCTGCTGTCCCGATGGACCGATCAGGCGCCAGCTGGTATTGCCGGCGGGGCGTTCGAGGACGTCTAGAGAGAATCGCTGGTGCTTGCGGCCGTTGAGAAAAAAGACCTGTGTGGCATGGTTGCCCTCCGGCAGGATACCCAGGGTCTCGTCATTGAAAAACAGTTCGCTCTTTGCCGCATCGACGTCCAGCAGACGGAAGGGGAAGGTTCCGGTCAGTCCGTCGGTGGCATAGAGAGTGAGCTGATAGTCGCCCGGACCCAGTTCCAGCAACGGATTGCCGCTGTAACGTCTCGCATCGGTGCCACTGAAGGCGCGGTCTGCCAGGGTGAATCCGTCCGGTCCCTGCAGGTTCCAGCGCAAATTGCCCAGATAGGCCAATGAATCCATGTAGAGGCGTGTCGGGGCCGTGAGCGAAAAATCGTAGCGCTGGTAGTCTCCCGGATGGGGAATGGCAACACTGGTCACCTCCCCCAGCGTCAGCGGCAGATGGGGACGCTCCTCCTTTTCCCAGAAGGCGAGACTGTAGGTGGAACGCGCACCGGATCCCACGTCGCCCTCGACGATGAACAGATAGCGGCCGTCGTAGGGCAGGGTCTGGCTGACGATATCCCGTACATCGCTGTAGCCGAGGATCTGTCGACCGAACGGGTCGATCAAACGCCACACCATGCTGCCCGTGGACGCGATACTGTCGATGAACACCTGCTGCCCGGCAGTCGCATCGAACTGGTAGAAACGGCTACGGCTGGCCGGGGTAAGTTCGCCGCTGACCACACTATCGAAGGCCATGGGCGTGGCATCGGCCAGATCGACCAGATTCAGATTGAAATCACCCAGGGCATCCCCTGCCCCCTGAATCGTCAGGGTATAGTCCCCGGCGTGCAGATAGAGCACCGGGTTGCCGCCACCCAGCCCCCATGCGTCCACCTGGGCGAAGTGACGGTCGAGGTAGGTGCCGTTCGGTCCGGTCAGCTTCATCCGCAGATCGCTGCGGGGCGTCAACGAATCCACATAGACCCGGGTATCCTCGGTCAGGCTGAAGGTGTAACGCAGTTCTTGCCCGATACCGCTGATGGTGCCGGTGATGCCATTGGGCACAAAGGTGATCACCTGCGCCCCGAGATCGTGCGGGCCGGCATCGGGCGTGACACCGCCGGCATGGCCGTCCAGTGGCAGATAGAGCGCCAGGCCACTCTCGTCGCCCTGCAATGCCGACTGGTAGCTGGCCGCGATCTCCTCCGCGGTACGTGCCACCGACCAGAGGCGGATCTCGTCGATGGCGCCGTTGAAGGTACCGTAACTCCCGTCGCTCTCCTGGGACCAGCCGATCAGTAGCGGGGCGGCATCGCCGTAGGAGGCGGCTGGCGTCGTGGCTATCGTGCGGGAGGCCACCTCGACGCCATTGACATAGATCTTCTCCACACCATCTGCCCGATCGAACACGGCGGCCACGTGGGTCCATTCCCCCGTCTTGATCAGGCCTGCGGAGGTTTGCAGGTACTCTCCTCCCCAACCATCCGAGCGGATACTATCCGTATAGAGCGAGCCGTTGGCGTTCAGCCACAGGGAATAGGTACGTTCGTTGTGTCCGGTTCCGGCGCTCTTGACCAGCAGCGGCATCCAGCCGTCGGTAAAGCGGTCGGGATTGATCCACAGCTCCAGGGTGAGATTGCCGGTGAGATCGATCTCTGGCGCATGATCCAGCCTCAAGTACTCGGCGCCCCGTAGATCCAGCGCATTGCCCACTGCCCCGGCGATGACCGGCACCTCCCCCCCGGGATTGGGTCCGCCAAGGGTAATGGGCTGCGCCGGGCTGACGATGGGGTAGAGGGCAAACCGGTAGGTCAGCGACTGCTGGGCGCCGTTCTGTCGGTCACCCTCCAGGATCAGGGTATAGCTGCCATCGAAGGCCAGGGTGAGATTATCGATGTCCTGCGCGTTGACCGGCCCATAGGCCTGCCGGCCCCAGGGGTCGAGCAGACGCCAAGCCGCGTTGCCCGCACCGATACCGAGCGATTTCATATCGACGAATATCCGATCTCCCGCATTCGCATCGAAGCGGAAGGCCTTGGCGGCGCGGTAGGTGTCGATGGTGCCTTCGATGACCGAACCGTCCACCGCCACCGGCTCCGCCGTCCCCAGGTCGAGCAGTCGCAGGCCATAGGCCCCCTTGGCAGTGGAGACTCCATCGATGGTCAGGGTGTAGTCGCCCGCCGGCGCCAGGAAGGCATAGTTGCCGCCGAAGTTGGTGTCGCCAGCCTGGTCGAGACGCCGGTTGATATTGACTCCGCCCGGACCTCGCAGAGTCCCATAGATGTCGTCGCGCGAACTCAGGGTATCCCAGTAGAGCAGCCTCTCTTCTGCCAGGCTGAAGCGATAGACATGAACCTGTCCCGGCAGCTCCAGCCGGCCCGTGAAACTGCCCTGCAGGTCCGCGGCATAGTCTATGACCTGGGGTGTCACCCCATTGGGGCCGGTATCGGTCACTGCGGTGATGCGGCCGTCGGCGGGCGCCTCGTCCAGCGGTAGCGCCAGCACCTTCTCGGCCGCCAGGTCTTCGCCGGCATACAGTTTCTCGACATCACCGTCGGTCAGGGCGCCCCGCCACAGGGTGACGCCTCGAATCGCCCCCTCGAAACCGGATCCACCCATCCCGGCGATGTTCCAGGGGCTCTCGATCGCCGGGGCATTGCCACTGATGCCACTGGTGCCGGCCAGCTGGCCATTCAGATAGAGCCGCATCTGGCCATTGCTGCGGTCGATGACCGCCACCGCGTGATTCCATTCCTCCCACGCCACCGAATTGTCCGGGGAATAGATGTAGTTCTGGCCGTTGGCGTTGTAACTTTTGGAGAAAAAGAGCCGGCCACGATTATTCATCCACAGTGAATATTCCCGGCCATACTGCAGGGAGGCATTCTCCTTCGCGATCAATGGCAGCCAGGTGGTGCGCATGCGGTCGGGACGGAACCAGAGCGAGAAACTGAGATCCCCGTCGATGCGGGTGACCGGATCGTCCACCACGATGCGTTCGAAGCCACTGAACCCGGCTGCCGTATCGTTGGCCCCGCCCGGCCCCCGTACCACCTGGATGCCGGCGTCGATCCGGGGCGAATCGAGGTCAACATCGAGGGTATCAACCCGGCTATCCTGCAGGACGAACCCATACTGGATCTGCCCCGCCCCCTCATAGCTGCGTCCCTCGATCAGCAGGTAGTAGGTGCCGCTGCGTTTCAGGGTGTGCAGATCCCGGTCCTGCAGATATTGCCGGGACAGCTCGTTGTTCCCCCGGGGATCGATGAGCCGCCAGTAGACGCCGTACGAAGCGCCGCTGACACGGGTCACGTCCATCAGGAAACTGTCGCCCGCCTGGGCCTGGAAGGCGTAGATATCGGTTTCGTTGCGCGGATCGAGCACACCCTGCACGCGCTCGCCGAACTGGATGGACGTCGCCTCTGCCGCCAGATCCTTCAGTGCGAAAGCGTAGTCACCGGTTCGTGCCCCCTCGATGTAGAGGGTCAGCTCATAGGTGCCGGGCACCACCTCGATGGTCACATCGTAGGGATACTCATAACTGTCCGCGTCGCGCAGCCGGTAGTCGCGATAGACTCCTCCCGGCCCTTTCATCACCAGATGGGTGTAGTAGGCATGGCCCGCTGTGCCATTGATCAGGCTGTCCAGATAGAGGGTGGTCGCCTCGGTGACCTCCAGGGTCATGCGATGACGTTGGCCCGAACGATCGACAGTCCCGCTCACCACCTCACCGACCTGGATAACGCGGGGCGCAGGATCCTGGGGATCCTGCAATGTGAAGGCATAATTGGTGATGTTGGCTGGATTTTCGTAGCCGTAGGCCTCGATCAACAGGGTGTAGGTGCCCGCCCGCGGCAGTGTGATGGGGTCACTGTTCTGCAGGTAGGTGGAGGCAACGATCTGGTTGCCATAGGGATCGAGCAGGCGGTAATAGGCGTTGTAATTGCTGCCACCGTTGCTGACACCGGTGAGTGTGACCACCTGCCCGGCCGAGGCATCGAACTGGTAGATGTCGGTCTCGGTGGCCGGATCGAGCTGCGCCTCGACCCGCTGGTCGAGTGTGATGGTGGTCGCCGAGGCACTGACATCGAGCAGGCGGAAGGCATAGGGTGGAATCTGCGTATTGTTGTTCGAAACGATGCGCGCCCTGTAGTCGCCAGGCACCAGATAGAGCACCGGTGGCGTGGAGACGAAAGGCCCATCGGCCGAGCGCAGATTGCGAGAGTTGGAATAGCCACCGGGGCCGGTGATCACCAGCTGCGCATAGGGGCTGTCGCGCAGGTTGTCGACGACCACCACCTTCGGCTCGCTGAGGCTGAAGTCGAAGGTGGCGGAATCGAAGGGGGTACCCAGTTGCCCTTCGATGGTGTCGCCCAGGGCGAGCGTGGCGGTGGTGTCGTGGATGGTGCGCAGCTCGAGCGTGTAGTCGTACTGACCGTCATAGACCGAATCCCAGATGCGCCCCTCGATCAGCAGGGTATACCGACCGGCAACCAGGGACATGGCCGTGCCGCCATCCAGGTGCTGCCCCGATCGGATCTGTCGTCCATATGAATCGAAGACGCGGTAGTAGGCATCGTAGTGCCTACCACTATCTGCGGTTTTCTCCAGATAGAGCCTTGTCGGCTCCGCGACCTCGAATTCATAGACATCGCTTTCCGCCCGTGGCGACAGACTGCCGGAGAAGGCCGTATCGAGGTCCACTGTCGTGGCCTGGGAGAGATCCACTAACCGAAAGGCATAGTCTCCGGTTTGTGTCGAATAGCGCTGGATACGCACCTGGTAGGTGCCCGGTACCAAGTGGAGACGGGTCGACGCCCTCTGATCCACGCTGTCGCTGTTGTAGAAGTTGCGTCGGTCGACCAGGGTGCCGGCCGGGCCGTTGAGGGTCCAATAGACCGTACCGGTACCACCGTAGGCGAGCGGATCGAAGATGACGTCCGTCTCCTGGGTGACGGAGAACAGATAGTCGTCGATCTCCCCACTCTGACCGATGGTGCCATCGACTCTCTCGCCGATCAGGATGCCGGTACCCTGATAGTCGGCAATGGTGGTCTCGCCCTCCTTCACCAGCTTGAACTGGTAGCGGCGGTCGGCACTGGGCGGATTGGCCGGATAACCCTCGACCAGCAGCAGATAGTCACCCGCCATGCGGGCGGTGGTGGTGGTGAAGTTGCTGAGGTAGTTGTTGAAGACCTGCCGCCCGATGGGGTCGAGCAGCTTGACCCAGGGATCGTCGGTGACACGGACCAGGTTGAACTGATCGCCTCGCGCGGTGGTGAACCGGAAGGCTTCCGTGGCATTGCCGGGGCTCAGCAGCGCATCGACCACCGTATCGGGATCATAATTCAGTACAGTAGCATTGGCGATGTTGAACAGGCGAAAGGCGTAACGGCCCGTTGCCATGCCATTGGCATCCACCAGCAGGGTATAGTCGCCAGCGGGAAGATCGAGGATGCGTGCCGTATTGGTGTTCCAGCTGTCGCTCTGATCGAAGCGCAGACGGTCGACCTCCGTCCCCCGCGGGCCATACAGGCTCCAGGTGATGTCGGATCGGCTGGTCAACTGATCGAAGTACAGGCGTGCCGGAGCCTCCAGGGTGAAGGTGTAGGCATCGGACTCGCCGATGGCCGAAATCTCGCTATCGATCACCTCGCCTACCGTCAGCGAGAGCTCCTGACGGCTCTCGGGCATCACCAGATAAGAGAAGTTCCGCGGGCGACTGTCGGAGGCCTGTCCTTCGATCAGGATCAGATAGTCACCGTCACCCGGAATGACCAGGGGGTCGAGATCTCCCAGATATCTGGCGGAGAGCACCTCGTTGCCATATAGGTCGAAGATGCGGGTATAGACATTCCCCCCATTGCCGCCATTGATCACCAGGCGGTCGCCCTTGGCGGCACTGAGCTTCAACAGCCGGGTCTCGGTGCCCGGCCCTGGCTCGAAATGTCCCGCCGGCCCCCCGATCACCCGGTTGACCAGGTCGATTCCCTGCCCTTCGTCGAGCCCATAGTCGATCAGCAGGCCCGATTCGTTGCCCTGCAATATCCGGTCGTAGTCGGTGCGGATCTCGTCGGCACTGCGCGCCCGCGTCCAGAAACGGATCTCGTCCAAGGCACCGCGGAGGCTGTGTCCACCATCGGACCGACCGAAGCGCAAGGGGACGTCGGCATGACGGATAGCGGTCGTAATGGTGTTCTCGCCTGCCAGCTCGCCATTGACGTAGAGCTTCAGGCTCCCCGCTTTAGCTTCATTGTCGTAGGTATAGGTGGCGGCGATGTGCGACCAGACATTCTGTTGCAACGGCGTTACGATCCGTTGACCCGCGTCGTAGTACAGGTTGATAAAGAAGATGACGTTACCGGCACCATCCAGGTAGAGGCCGAACCCGTCATCCCAGGAACCGGTGCTGGTACGCATGGCGATGACGTCGTAGCGACGGTCGGCGGTAGGCTTGACCCAGGTCTCCAGGGTGAAGGCATCGGCATTCAGTTCGGGTACGTTCTCTGCGTAAAGCCCCGGCCCGCCTTCGCGGAACCGTACCATGCCCCCCGGCGCTCCCTGAAGAGGCGCGTCGGAATCGGCACGATAATCGACGACCGAGCTCCCCTTGTCGCTGAGGGTATCGGCGATCCGCTCCCCCGTGACGAGGGTCTGAGCGGAGGCGGCAGTGAGAATCTGGAAAGCATAGTTGCCGCGGGCATCGGTCGTACCCCCGACGGTCACCTCGTAGTCGCCCGCCACGAGTTGCAGCTTTGGATTACGGTACCATCCGTCCGCATATCGCAGCTCCACATTCGACATCACAGGGCCCGCCGGGCCAGTAATGTTGACGCGGATATCATCGTTGGGTGTCTTGAGGACGTCGAAGAAGGCCAGGGTGTCTTCCGCCACCGAGAAGGTATAGCGATCCTGCTCTCCCGCCTGGTCCAGGCTGCCGCTGACCACGCTGTCGAGGGTGATCGCCTGCGGTGCCTGCTCCACCATCCGATCGACGGTGAAGCGATAGTCCATGTCGGTCCCGTTGTGGACATAGCCCTCGAGGAGGAGGGTATAGATCCCCGTCTTCCCGATATCGACGCTGGCGCGATCGTTGTCGCGGTTCATTTGCGCCGGACCGAACACCGTGGCGCCATCGGGATCGATCAGTTGCCAATAGGCGGTACCGTTCGTATTGGTCTGGGAGTCGAAGAACAGCCGGGTCCCCGCCTCGGCATGAAACTGGAATAGGTCGGTCTCGCGGCCGTTCTCTTCGAGCACCCCGGTGACGGGCGTGCCCAGGTCGATGGAGCCAGCATTGGCCAGATTGAGCAGGCGAAAACGATAGTCGCCGGTACGATCACCCACCCCATCGACTTGCAGGGTATAGGTGCCGGCATCGAGGGAAAGGACACTGCCCCCTTGCGCTCCGTCGGAAGAAGTAAAGGACGTTGGAGCGACCAACTCTCCGCCGGGTCCCGTCAGCGACCAGGTCATCTGCGAGTCGTTGGTCAGGGCATCGAAGAGGATCTGTCGCTCTTCGGTCAGCTCGAAGGTGAAATAGTCGGTCTCACCCGGGACCTCGATGGTGCCCGCCACTGGAATGAGATCGGCGGAAAGCAGCAGTCGCGGCTCGATGGTGTCGAAGTGGACGCCGCGTGCAAGCATACTGGCGCCCGATCGTGCCCCACGTCTCGAGTGGGGGCGATCGACGCCCCAGTCCCTGAGCTGCGCCTGCACCACCTGCACAGACTTCCGTTTCGAAAAGAAACGGCCATTCTCGCGTATGCCCATCTCCCCTTCCTCCTCATATCGTGATTTTTAGGGGATTGGTGCCTAGCTTTTCCTAAAGCTAGCAGATCGCTTCGATTTCGCCAGCACACCCGACAACCTTTAAAACCGGCCTCCGGGCATCCCGCTTCATGCGGCGTCTACCGAACGGACCGATGCTGAAGGGCTGCTAACCAGCTAAGAAAAACAAAGCAAATCACATACCAGCAGGGCGAAGCGTCGTGGGAATCAAATACTTATTTTCCGGATGAAATGAGGTGTCATGTGGAGGTCGTAAAAAAACCGGACAGGGAGCTTCCCTAATAACGAGAGGAAAAACCCCAAAGCACGGGCCAAACGATCGGACGCCCAGTGACAATAAGAATGTCTCTCGAATCCGAGTGCACAAAGAGCGATGTTCGCCGGCTGCTGCCCGAGTCGATGACACACCGCCATCGCTGGCCAAAAGAAAGGTTTTCCGTAATCGAAGCCCGAACCGGAGTGCAAAACGCGTCGGGCGGTCCGGGCTCAGTCGGTCTCGGCATCCGGAAACGTGACCGTGCAGCGCAGTCCCGCCGGCAACGCACCGTCCGGGTTGGAAAGTTCGATACGGAATCCGAAGGTACCACTGGCCGCATCGAGTACCTGATCGATCACACTCACCCGTGCCTCATAACTGCCACCCACTGGCTCCTCGGGATGGATGACGACCTTGTCGCCCACCTTCACGTGGGCGTAATAGCTGATCGGGGCGATGGCCTCGACAAAGAGCGGATCGACCTTGGCAAGGGTGACAACGGTAGTGTTGCCTGCCACATATTCGCCCACACTCATCGGTCGTTCCACCACGATACCGTTTATCGGGCTACGCAATACTTTTTGCTCCAGCAACGCCCGGGCCCTTTTCGCCTCAAGTTTGGCGGTCTCGCGATCGACCCGTGCCGCACGAAGCTCCTGACGCGCCACCTCAGCCTTTTGCAACGCCTCTTCCCGCTCCGCCTGCGAGACCGTCTTCCGCTTCGCCAATCGTTCATTGCGCCTGGCCTGGGAAACCAGAAACTTCAGCCTCGCCTCCTTCGCGCGAATGGCCGACACATTCTCCGCCCGTGCCCTGGCGAGCTCCAATGCGATCTCTTCGATACGTGAATCCAGGCGGGCGACCACCTGCCCCTTTTGCACCCGGTCTCCCCGTTCCACCTCGATGGCGGCGATAATCCCCTCAACAGGGCTAGACAACTCAATGGTGTCGCTGGCTTCCATCAGGCAACGCAACGGCTCCGGGTATTCGGCTGCCTTCACAAGACCACCGATACCGAAGAGCAAGATCACGAGCCTGCCATACCCCCTCTGGTGCCTCATGCTGTTTGTCCCTCGTTGCTTCCTAGACGACGTTAGCCGATGACCGTCAACGAAAATACTCGCTGTCGACTAATGATTTTGGCACCATTGACTCTCTTGCCAACCCTCTCCCACCAGAACGGACATTCTTACCCGAACAGATGCCCCAGCTCTTCGTCGATCGCCTCACCACCTTGGACTTTTCCTTTCTACATCCCGACCGCGGCCTGCTCGGTGAGAGTTGGCTGCTCGATGTGGTCCTGAGCGGTGGTCTGGACGACCAAGGCATGGTACTCGACTTCGCCGAGGTCAAACACCGCATCAAGCAATTGGTAGACGAGGCCTTCGATCACCGGCTGCTCATCCCCCTGGGCTACGAAGGGCTGGAAGAGATGCCGCGGCGGGGCATGTCGCACCTGAACTTCCGCACCACCCCCGGCTGGCTCATCCAGCACAGCAGTCCGGAGCAGGCGGTCTGCCGCATCGACGCCGCCGAGGTGACGCCGGAGACGGTCGCCGAGGCCATCGTCGAACGACTACAGCCGCAGATGCCGGACAACGTCGAATCCCTGCAGATCCGCCTACGCCCCGAGGCCATCGACGGCGCCTTTTACCACTATAGCCACGGCCTGAAACACCACTGCGGCAACTGCCAGCGCATCGCCCACGGGCACCGCTCACGCATCGTCATCGAACGCAACGGACACCGCGATCCTGCCCTGGAAGCCGACTGGGCGAAGCGCTGGCGCGACATCTATATCGCCAGCCATGAAGACCTGAACAAGCGGGAAGGCGACGAGATGTGGTTCGGCTACCGAAGCGAACAAGGGCGGTTCCTGCTGCGCCTGCCGGCCAACCGCTGCTATCTGGTGGATTTCGACACAACGGTGGAGAACCTGGCCCAGCACATCGCCGATACCCTGGCGAAGGAATATCCCGGCCAGTCGATCCGCGTGCAGGCCTTCGAGGGGGTGGACAAGGGGGCCATCGCCGAGGCGGTAGCGACCTGATAGGTGGGTTTGTTTTTCACCGCAAAGGGCGCGAAGGTTCGCAAAGGGTTTGGATGCGCGGTCGATGAGCGGATCCATCTCAGTCGGTAGGGTGGGTTGAGCTGTGCGAAACCCACCAGTTGCAGTGCTCGGCGGTGGGTTTCGCTGCGCTCAACCACACCCTACACGCGGGTCGTGTGGTCGGTCATATGTTGAATGGCCATGGGAGTCCTCAGGTTCGAGAAGGCTTTCGCGAAGGCAGAACAACCCCGGATAACTTTGCGAACCTTCGCGTCCTTTGCGGTTAAGTATTCACCCGCGATCGAACTGCAGCCGCTGCCCGGTCGGACCACCGATGAAGCGGCCGCGGTCGTATTTCAGCTCGCCGTTGACGAAGGTCATCACCACCGACGAGCGTAGGGTATCGCCCTCCAGCGGGCTCCAGCCGCACTTGTAAAGGACGTCCTCGCGGCGCACGGTCTGCGGCTGGTTCATGTCCACCAGCACCAGGTCGGCCCAGTAGCCTTCGCGCAGGTAGCCGCGATCGACGATGTTGAACAGGCTGGCGGGGGCATGGCTGACCTTGTGCACCAGCTTTTCGAGCGACAACTGACCCTCATGAACGAGCTCCAGCGCCATGCACAGGGCATGCTGCACCAGGGGCAGGCCGGCCGGGGCCTTGAAGTAGGACGGATCCTGTTTCTCTTCCCAGGTGTGCGGCGCATGGTCGGTGGCGATCACGTCCAGGCGGTCTTCGGCCAGCGCCTGGCGCAACGCCGCCCGGTCCTCGGCGGTCTTGATCGCGGGGTTGCACTTGATCAGGCTGCCCAGACGCTCGTAGTCGGCATCGCTGTAGTAGAGATGATGCACGCAGGCCTCGGCGGTGATGCGCTTGTCCTCCAGGGGGCCCGGCTCGAACAGTGCCAGCTCGCGCGCGGTGGTCAGGTGCAACACGTGCAGGCGGGTATCGTGCCGGCGTGCCAGGTCCACCGCCATGGAAGAGGACTTCCAGCAAGCCTCCTCGCTGCGGATCAAAGGGTGGAAGCGCATCGGGATCTGCTCGCCGTACTGCTCGCGATAGCGTGCCTCTTTGGCGAGGATGGTGGGGGTATCTTCGCAATGGGTGGCGATGAGGGTCGGGCAGTCGCGGAAGATCGCCTCCAAGGTGGCCGGATCGTCCACCAACATGTTGCCGGTCGAGGCGCCCATGAACACCTTCACCCCGCAGGTCTGGTTCGGTTCGAGTCGGCGGATTTCCTCGATATTGTCGTTGGTGCCGCCGAGATAGAAGGCATAGTTGCCCCAGGCGCGGTCCGACGCTAGGGCAAACTTGTCCTCCAGCGCCTCGATCGTCACCGTCTGCGGCCTGGTGTTGGGCATGTCGAAGAAGCTGGTGATGCCACCCGCCAGCGCGGCCCTGGACTCGGTGGCGATGTCCGCCTTGTAGGTCACGCCCGGCTCGCGAAAGTGAACCTGGTCGTCGATCATGCCCGGCATCAGGGTGAGCCCTTGCGCCTCGATCACCTCGGCATCAACCGCGGAGATCTCGCCCCCGACCTGGGCGAGGCGGCCGTCTTCTATCAGTACATCGCCCTCACCCACCATGCCTTCGTTCACCAGGCGGGCGTTGGTGATCAAGAGTCTGCTCATCAGTCGTATTCCTTGTCCTTCCAGGTACGCAGGGCGGTGAAGACCTCGGTCGGTGAGGCCAGAGACCGCCCCGCCCAGTGTTCGGCCGCGGCGATCACCTCCGGTTGGTCGGTACGCATGAAGGGATTGGTCAATAGCTCCTCGCCGAGGGTGGAGGGCACGCTGGGCCTGCCGGCCTGGCGCAGTTCGCGCACCCGTTCCTCGCGCACCAACAGGTCCGGGTTCTCGGGCTCGACCCACTTGGCGAACCCGATATTGTCCAGGGTGTACTCATGGGCGCAATAGACCCGGGTGTCCACCGGCAGTTCCGCCAGCGAGCGCAGCGATTCGGCCAGTTGCTCGAAGGTGCCACTGAACACGCGCCCGCAGCCGCAGGCGAACAGGGTATCGCCGCAGAACAACGCACCAGGGGTGTAGTAGGCGATATGCCCCTCGGTGTGGCCGGGCACATCGAGCACATCCAGGCTCAGATCGAGACCCTCCAATTCGACGATTTCGCCGCCCCTGAGATGCCGCTCCACGCTGCGGATGGGCTCGTTGGTCGGGCCATAGACTACCGCCTCGGGCCAATCTCCCTTGAGCCCTGCGATGCCCCCCACGTGATCGCCATGCTTGTGGGTGACCAGGATCGTATCGAGCCGCAGGTCCCGCGCGTTCAGCACCTCGCGCACCGGGTCGTCGTCCCCGGGATCGACCACCGTGCAGCCGTCGTGGCCTTCGCGGGTCAGCAGCCAGATATAGTTGTCCTCGAAGGCCGGAATGGGCTCGATACGCAGCTCACTTGCCATAGAGTTCCTCCGGATCGATCAACGGCGCCTTGTCAATGACCACCCGATCGCCGTCCACCTTCAGGTAGAAACAATCACGCCGCCCGGTATGGCAGGCGGGACCGGTCTGATCCACCCGGCACAGGATGGTGTCGCCATCACAGTCGAAGCGCAGCTCCACCAGCCGCTGCACCTGCCCCGAGGACTCACCCTTGCGCCACAGGCTTTGGCGCGAGCGCGACCAATAGCAGACCCGACCGGTCGCCAGCGTCTCGCGCAGCGCGGCCTCGTTCATCCAGGCGAGCATCAGCACCTCGCCGCTGTCGTGCTGCTGGGCGATCGCCGGCAACAGCCCCGCATCGTTCCAGGGCAGTGCGGCGATGGCCTCTTCCAGGGGGATAGAATCGCCCTCGGCGGCCTTTTCCAGTTGTTTGAAGATACTCATAGCGCAGTCATGGGGTGCCTTCTACATGGCCGTCTTGAATCATTCGGATGAAGCGTCAATGTGGAAAACCTCTCACCGCAAAGAAGACAAAGGCAATGGCACATCAGCAGGATGCCGCCTTCCTGTTCATGTCGGAGATACCTTCTGGCGATCTCTCGTAGGGTGCGGTTGAGCTCCGCGAAACCCACCACTGGGCACGGCAGCCGATCGATTTCGTGAAACCCGACGGATCCTCCATCGGTTTTCCATGATCAGGCGTGTAGGCCACCCCCTCATGAAAGTTAGCGCTGGGCGCAACTTGGATGCAGAAAGGTCCGAAAAGGGGAAAGGGACCATAACCACCGCACCTACTGCAGGTGAGCCCACGCCTCATCCTCTTCGGGATTCAGCCAGTCCTTTTCCAGGGCCTTCTCGGAAAGTTGCGTGACCTCTTCTACCACAGCAGGCTCTTCGTCCAGGATAGTGACCAACGCTCGGTGTGCCCCTTTGATCTTTACCGGCTCCACGAGACGGACGTGCCCCTCCTCGTCGATAATGGCCTCCACGGTCTGTTTCATCTCATCTTCCCTCTGGCTCGGACAACCAAGGATAATGGGTATGGGCCATGATAGCGCATGCTGTGCAGACCCTGTCCTCTAGTCATAGAATTGGGCCATACCTTCCAGAGAAACCCTATGCAAATCTTCCGCATCACCTTTCACAACAATGGCAAGCTCTACCAGCTGCACGCGCAGCAGGTATCCCAATCCGAGATCTATGGCTTCGTCGAGGTGCGCGGGCTGATGTTCGGCGAGCATACCGCGCTTGTCATCGACCCGGCCGAGGAACGGCTGAAGGACGAGTTCGCCGGCGTGGAGCGCATCCTGGTGCCCATGCATGCCGTGGTGCGTATCGACCAGGTCAACCGCCAGGGCGAGAACAAAATCCTTGAGGTCGACGGGAGCAGCACCAATGTCACGCCCTTTCCCCTGCCGGGCAAGCGGGATTGAGCGAATCCCTAAGGAGAAGTACCCCGATGGACGAGAACAAGGACTCCCCCCTACAGCAACGCATCCGCCAGCAGCGCGCCATGCTGCACAACATGCTGGTTGACCCCATGCACCGCGCCGCCAACCGGCTGAGCGAGGTCTGGGGCGACCGCGAGGCCATGGATGCCGAACTGCTGTCGTCGATGCGCAAAGTGCCCTATGTCACCTATCTCTATGCCCTGAACCTGGAGGGTCAGCAGATCAGCGCCAACGCCTCGGCCGAAGGACTGATCCCCGAGGACTTCGGTCGCGACCGTTCGCACCGGCCCTACTTCGAACAGATCGATCCTGAGTCGGACATGACCCTGTCGGACGCCTACATCAGCTTGCGCGCCAATCGCCCCTCCGTCACAGCGATACAGAAGGTCTACCGCGATGGCCAGCACGTCGGCTATCTCGGCGCCGACTTCGACCTGCGCAAGCTGCCAATCACACGTGATGTCTACACCGATCCCTCGCGCTGGCGCCAGATCAAGGGCGACCCGGCCATCCGGGGGCAGGTGTTCCAACAGACCCGTATCCCGAGCCGCCTCGACAACCATATCGACCAGATCCTGCCCGTGGTCGAGGAACTGATCACCGACAATGGCGTCTTCCATCTCAAACTCCACTTCTCCAGCAGCCGTGCCACGGTCTGGACCCTGGACGATCCCTACCGCTACCAGGTCATCGAATACGAAGACCTGGTCGACCCCGATATCTGTCTTGCCTTCCCCCATCGTGACTATCCCGCCGATGCCGTGGTGCCCAGCCAATCCATCAAGCCAATCTTCGACACCTTCCGGCAGCTACGTTTCGCCGACGAGACCATCTACCTGCGCGCCGGGTCGGTGAACATCTTCAACGGCATCGTCGGGCTGAACTTCTCGTGCGACGGCTCACACTATATTCCGTTCGATCAGTTCCTGGCGAAGGACTCGGATTTTTGGGGTGGGATGTGAGGGATCACACCGGCAGGAAGCCACACAAGGTGTGTGTTGCGGCTATTGGTTGAATTCGCCTTCGCATTTTCTCGCAGATATTGCTGGAAACGCACTTCTGCATTATGGCGTATATCCATGTAAAACAGATTAATATCTGATTCATGGTAATCTTTTCCATCATGCGCAAAACCCACGGGAGCTGGCTCAATGTTTAGAAGCCCACGATCACATTTCGCGCTGACAAGATGTGGCCGAATCTTATCAAAAGTGTCGGGTACTCCACCATGATGATGACTCGAAGATACCACTCTATTATCCATCCTCCAGCTCAACGGATTTACACAAACTGGGGTGCCACGTATATGCCCCGTCATCATCTCTGAATTTCCTCCCTGGGCAACTGTACCCCAGGTAACGAAACAATTCGTCTGCGCTGCCGCTGTGCAGGGTTTAAGGCCGGCAAATGTGCGCGTGCCTACCCGCTCCCCGATAATGTAGGCTGCAACCAAGATGCGCCCCAAGTGAAATCTGGTGTAATACTCTCGCAGAAGCCGAACGGCCACCTGACTTCCTTGACTATGTGACAGAATGAACAACGGCCTTCCCTGGTTGTAATGCTCCAAATAGTAATGAAAGGCAGATTCGACATCGGAATAGGCTATATCAAGTGCTTTCTTTCTGGCCTCTTCAGTATCAAGATACGCCCACAGGCTGGCCTGGCGGCAGTATGGTGTATAGATTTTGCCGATATTGTTCAGGCTGCTTGCCTGAGTAGTCAGCAAGAAATTTGACACATCTTCCCGATAATCCGTGTCGTCTATGGATGCATTATTATAAAATAACGAAGTATAGACAGTAGGATAGATATAGAAGACATCTGCTTCTGCGGCCCCCTGTTGGCTTTTCAACATTGGGTCTGGAACAAGCATTGAATTGTTTTTGACGCTGGGCAAAGAGGCCCAGTTCTCCGATCTGGCATAATCTATCATTTCCGCCGGGCCATTGGCGTTAGCACATGAATATAATGCCAAGTAAATGAGTATTATCGCACTTGCGATACCGATACATTTCACTTCTGAATCACCACTGAAGGAATAGCACATAACGGTCCCCATCAGCCGCGCCACTTTTTGGCGTCAGCTGGATGGGTTTGTTATGTGCTACCTTCGATTCTGTCCGAAATATTTTCAAGTAAGAGCTTGCCGTGTATTACAGCCACAACCAGGATTCGTTCAGGCTCAACCAGATATACCAAACGATAACTGTAAATAAACCGCTCTCTAACACGCTCGTCACCAATCTCCGGCACAATACGGCCTATCATGGGAAATTCGCTTATACTTCGGGAGACCGACAATACTTCTGTAACGACTGCGCGAGCATAATACTCGGAGTCCCTGGCAATATATTCTGCTATAGATTCAAGATCTTCTACTGCCTCAGGCGACCACTTTACTTTGAGGTCCATTTACCGAGCTTCCTTTCCACTTCTTCCTGACCGGCAACTCCTTCCTTTTCGGCGCGATCAATTCCTTTGCGAATCTTTTCGACAACATAAAGATGATACTGGACATCCTCCAGAGAACAATCATCTGGGAGCTTATCCAAAAGCTCCTTTACCTCTTCTTTAGCTGTATTCATGACTGGTTTCCTCATTTATTACGCACATAACTATAATTCGCTTGCAGAAACGTCGTGTGGAAACACGACGCATTTGTCGGATAAACTGCAGCCTGAGTCGCAACCCCTTGTTTTCTAAGGCGGCGACTCAAGGAAACCTTGCAATATTCCAGGAAGGGATTCGGACTATGGATCAGTCCAGGCAACCGCGGTTGCTTGATCGGGTGCGGGAGCGCTGCCGGGTCAAGCACTACAGCATTCGTACCGAACAGCGGTACGTCGATTGGATTCGACGCTTCATCCTGTTTCACGGGAAACGCCACCCCTCCGAGAAGGGCGCGCCCGAGGTCGAGGCCTTTCTGACTCACCTGGCGGTTAACCGAAACGTTGCACCTTCGACCCAGAACCAGGCGCTGGCGGCGCTGCTGTTTCTTTAGCCCAGAGAGTGGGCCAGCCGAACGGTGACCCTGCTGCATTCGGCTGCTGTTTCTACGGAGGGCCTGAAACAATCGGATTCTCGCCTCCCCCGCTGGTAGGGGACTAGCGGATCGATGGGGGTCCTGAGAGGGGGAGTTCAAACGATGGTTTGTCGCCCTCCTAGCCTCCCCCCGCAAGCGGGGGAAGGGATCGATCCGAGCTTCCCTAACCTCATAACAACCTGGGCGGCGGCGATTCTTACTCGTCACCCTCCTATCCCGATTCAGATGGTTTCTCGCTCGCCGTCGCTTGGTCTTCCCGCAGGCGATAGCGACGGCTATCCCCTGCGGTCCAGACCGGCGCCCTGGCGGCTGCGAAACCCGTCTGCTCTCGGGATGCTGACCCAATCTCTGAGCTGGCGCGAGGTGCTCGCTATCGACCTCCCCTGGCTGGATAGGATTACCCGTGCCAAAAAACCGCCGCGCCCTCCGGTGGTACTCAGCACGACCGAGGTGCAGCGGTTGCTGGCGCATCTGGAAGGCACCCACCACCTGGTCGCCAGCCTGCTCTACGGTTCGAGGCTCCGTTTGATGGAGGCGCAGCGGCTTCGGGTGAAGGACGTGGATCTGGACAGACTGGAGATCACCGTCAGAAGTGGCAAGGGCGGGAAGGATCGCCGGACGATATTGCCCCGCCCGCTGGTGGGGCCATTGGCACAGCAGATCAATCGGGTGGCGGTCTTCCATGAGCGGGATGTCCGGAACGGCCTTCCGTCAGTATATCTACCGCATGCGCTGGCCCGCAAACACCCGAATGCCGGGAGGGAGCTCGGCTGGCAGTTCCTGTTTCCGGCGCCGCGCCCCTCTCGAGACCCACGCTCTGGCGTGGTGCGCCGGCATCACCTGCATTCAGCGAATTTTCAGCGGGCGATCAAGAAGGCCGTGCGAGCAGCGGAGACTAGCTGGCCGCTGTAGAGCGGCTGTCGAGACAACGGCTTACCCCCCTCCTAGCCTCCCCCCGCAAGCGGGGGGAGGGATTGATAGGATCTTCCTTTGCGACCCACCTGCTGGAAAAGGGGTATGACATCCGGACAGTTCAGGAGCTGCTGGGTCATAAGGATGTGCGCACGACGCAAATCTATACCCATATGCTGAACCGAGGTGGACAGGGGGTGGTGAGCCCGTTGGAGGGGATTGACGGCAAGCCTTGAGGCGATTGTCGCGCTCTGGGATCAAAAGCCCGCGGACTCAACTCGGCTCGGCTGCAAATTCGGGGGCAGCTGAGCTGACCATTCACTCCTGCCGATCGGTCGCTGCAAATGCTCAAGGCCGGCAGGCTAGTTTGCCTTGAAGGTGGAATGGCAGGCCAGGCATTGCTGCATCAACCCGCCGGTGAATGAGGTCAGCGTCTCCATGTCATCTGTCTCAGCGCGGATCGCCAGTTCTTCGAACATCATATGGGTCGGGCCACCCAGTTCCTTGAAGGACTGGGGTAGCTTCTTCCTTATCGATTCCGGCGTGCGTCTGGCCATTCTGTTTCCGGAACGACGCGCGGACTCGATGATCTTTTCGCGATCTTGTTCGCCTATTCCTGCAATCACGCCCTGTATGCTCGCCAGCATCTGTCGCATCTCGCTGAGAAATTCTGCCTTTTCCGGCTCCGATAGGCCTAGACTGACCCTGCCGTCCTTGCCTGCAGGGCTGTTGGCACCGGCCGACAAGCTCATTGTCAACAAGACACCCGCCAGAAGCGATGCGAACCATGCCGTCATCTCTCTTCCCCTTGCCGGTGGCCAATTCCCGTTCAGTCCATCTCTGCAGGCGTCTTGGCCTTGATCGAGAGGGCGTGCAGTTCATCGCTGGCGATCTGGTCGTTGACGGTGGCCATGACCATGCGGTGACGCTGCACCAGGCTCTTGCCTTCGAATGCGTCGCTGATGACCAGGGCCTCGAAGTGACGGCCGTCGCCGGTGACCTCGACCTTGGCGCCGGGCAGGCCGGCCTCGATCAGTTGTTTGACCTTGTCGGTTTCCATTTTCGTTCCTCGATGTTGCAGTGGGTTCTTGCGATTTCTCTGTCGGGCCTGAAGGCTCTCCTACAAGGAGGCCTCCCTGCCCTCATTCCAAGAGATCGATCCAACACGTCCGGTCGATGTCGGCGAGTGGCCGGCGGTGGGTTTCGCGAAGCTCAACCCACCCTACGCATTTTGCGGTCAAGGGACGCATTGTCGGAATGAATTTCGACCCGCCCCGCATGTAGCTCTGACTTTAGCCCGACTAGCGTTCATCGCATGAGCCAAGCACAACGAATCACCTCCACTGACCTGGTGTTGCTTTCACTTTCTTGGCGATCCTTCGCGTCCTTTGCGGTTGAACATTCTTCAGACTACAGCTCGCGCGTCGCCAGGAAGCGGATCTGCGGCCAGCGTTCCTCGGTCAGCGACAGATTGACCCGGGTCGGGGCCAGGTAGACCAGTTGGTCGTCTCCGTCCAGGGCCAGGTTGTCGTGGGCCTTTTCGCGGAAGCGCTTGAGCTCCTTTTCGTCGTCGCATACCACCCAACGCGCCAGTTGCACCTGGGTGGGCTCGACGATCGCATCCACGCCGTATTCGGTCTTCAGCCGGTAGGCGGCCACCTCGAACTGCAGTATGCCCACTGCGCCGAGGATAATTTCGTTGTTACGCAGGGGGCGGAAGACCTGGGTCGCGCCCTCTTCGCACAGCTGCACCACGCCCTTCTGCAGCTGCTTGAGCTTGAGCGGGTCCTTCAGCACCACTCGACGGAACAGCTCGGGCGCAAAATAGGGGATGCCGGTGTACTTGAGCTCCTCGCCCTCGGTGAAGGTGTCACCGATCTGGATGGTGCCATGGTTGTGGAGGCCGATGATATCGCCAGGAAAGGCCTCTTCCACCGCCTTGCGGGCATCGGCCTGAAAGGTGATGGCATTGGCCACGGTGACCTGCTTGCCGAGGCGCACGTGCCGCATCTTCATGCCCTTGCGGTAGCTGCCGGAGCAGACCCGCAGAAAGGCCACCCGGTCGCGGTGCGCCGGGTCCATGTTCGCCTGGATCTTGAATACAAAGCCGCTGAACTTCTCTTCGGATGGCTCGACCGTGCGCTGCACCGCCGCGCGCGGCTGGGGCGCTGGCGCATAGTCGGCAAAGGC
>RFHJ01000145.1 GCA_003696905.1 Gammaproteobacteria bacterium
ATTCCCTTGGCGACTCTTTGCGTCCTTCGCGGTTTGATACACCTCATCGATCGGGTTGGGTAGCCCCGGGTGTGGCGCCGTCTCCTGTCATGCTGACTGGCTGCGGCGGCCATCGATAAGAATCTACTGAATTGCCACTGCGTTTGACTTCGTTCTCCATTGGCCTAATCTGCTGCCAAAGGATTCCTTATATCTTTGCCCTACGGAGAGATACGATGACGAAATCGGCCCCAGTTCACCCCGTTTCCCATTGGCTTAGCTGGCTGCTTCTGGTCGCGGTGACCGGCTGGACACTGCCTGCCGTCAGCGCTGGTCTTTCGGCTGCGGGCGCTGGAGAAAAGCACGCCTCGTTCGCCGAGGCGTTGCGTGCACGCGGCTGGCACAGCTGGCGTGGCGAAGACGGCTCCTTGTGGTTCAGGCCTGTCATGCGGGGGTCTTCGGCGGTCGCGCAGCAACGGAGCAGTCGCGTGAAGCCGGCAGCGTCTGCAGCCCCGGCGTTTGCGGATCTGATGCGCCAGCGTGGGTGGCAGGTGCGGGTCGAAGGCAGCGGTACCACTTGGCTGACGCCCGTGAGAAAGACCGGTTCGGTCCCCGAGAGCACCTCCGCCGAGCACATCGCCAGCGCGCAGCCGGCCGACCGAAGCGCTGCGCCGGCCCGATCGCAGCTGGCGCGTCTGCTCCAGCAGGGTGGCTGGTCGTCGCGGCGCGGCGCCGATGGCAGTCTCTGGTTGTGGCGACCGCAGCCGGCGGCAGCGCCGCAGCGTGAGCAACCGGCGGTGTCGGCGGCTTCTGGCTCGCCCCTCTGCCATCGCACAAAGGGCCTGCGGTCGAACGGCTTCTGGCATATCCGGCGGTCGTCCCAAGGGGACGTGCTGCTGGTTCCGGTCAGAAGGTCCGTCTGACCGGCCGTACTACTCCGGCATCGGGGCGACTTGTGCTGGCGGACGTCTGCCGCTAGCCTGTCGCCCCTTTCCAGATGACCGGAGCAACAGCGTGTCCACCGACCTACGGTTCGTGGTCCGGCCGGGTGGTCGCCTGCAGGGCGACATCCGCGTCCCGGGCGACAAGTCCATCTCCCACCGATCGATCATGCTCGGCTCGATCGCCGAGGGGATCACCCACGTCGACGGCTTCCTCGAGGGCGAGGATGCGCTCGCCACCCTGCGGGCCTTTCGCGCCATGGGGGTCGAGATCGAGGGCCCGGATGCCGGGCGGGTGGTGATCCACGGCGTCGGCATGCACGGCCTTCAGCCGCCCGATGCGCCGCTTGATTTGGGCAACTCGGGGACCTCCATGCGCCTGCTGGCCGGCTTGCTGGCGGGGCAGGGCTTCGAGGTGACCCTGATCGGGGACGACTCCCTGTCGCGCCGCCCCATGAAGCGGGTCACCGAGCCACTGGCTTTGATGGGGGCCGAGATCAACACGACACCCAAGGGCACCGCGCCGCTGATGATCCGTCCGGTCGATGGCCTGCGCGGCATCGACTATGTGATGCCGGTGGCCAGTGCCCAGGTGAAATCCTGCCTGCTGCTGGCCGGACTCTACGCCGAGGGCGAGACCTGGGTGACCGAGCCCGCGCCGACCCGCGATCACACCGAGCGGATGCTGCAGGGCTTTGGTTACGAGGTGATGATCGAGGGCCCTCGCCGGGGTGTCCGTGGTGGCGGCAAACTCGTTGCCTGCGACATCGATGTACCGGCGGACATCTCCTCGGCAGCCTTCTTCCTGGTGGGGGCGAGCATCACCGAGGGGTCCGACCTGATCCTGCGGCACGTCGGCATGAACCCGACCCGGGATGGGGTGATCAATATCCTGCGGCAGATGGGCGCCGACATCGAGGTGAGCAACGAGCGCGTGGTCGGTGGCGAGCCGGTGGCCGACCTGCGGGTGCGCTCGGCGCCGCTGCGCGGGATTCGCATCCCCGAGGACCAGGTACCGCTGGCAATCGACGAGTTTCCCGCCCTGTTCGTGGCCGCTGCCTGCGCGGAGGGTGAGACGGTGCTCACCGGCGCCGAGGAATTGCGGGTCAAGGAGTCGGATCGGATCCAGGTGATGGCCGACGGCCTGAAGGCCCTGGGGGTGCAGGCCGAGCCTACCCCGGACGGCATCGTGATCCAGGGTGGTCCAATCGGTGGCGGCCGGGTGGACAGCCATGGGGATCACCGTATCGCCATGGCGTTCGCGATGGCGGGGCTGCGTGCCAGCGGTGAGATCGAGATCACCGACTGTGCCAACGTGAACACCTCCTTCCCCGGGTTTGCCGATCTCGCCGCCGCCACCGGCCTGAACCTGGAGGTCGCGCATGTCTGAGCCGGTGCCGGTGATCACTATCGACGGGCCCAGCGGTTCCGGCAAGGGGACCGTCTCGAGCCGTGTCGCCGAGGCCCTGGGCGGTTGGCATTTCCTCGACTCCGGCGCGCTCTACCGGCTGACCGGATTGGCGGTGGAAAGGGCCGGGATCGGCTTCGAAGATCCGCAAAAGGCGGCCGAGATCGCGGCACATCTGGACGTGCGCTTCGATCAGGACAAGGTCTTTCTCGATGGCGAGGACGTGACTTTGGCGATTCGCACCGAGGAGGCCGGAAACCGCGCCTCGAAGGTGGCGGCGATGCCCGAGGTGCGGGCCGCATTGCTGGATTGGCAGCGCCAGGCGGCCCGTCCGCCGGGGCTGGTGGCCGATGGGCGCGACATGGGCACCACGGTGTTCCCGGATGCCCTGCTGAAGGTGTTTTTGACCGCGAGTGCCGAGGAACGCGCGAGGCGTCGGTATAAGCAGTTGAAAGAAAAGGGCATCTCGTCTAATATTGAAAAGCTTGCCGGCGAGATACGCGAGCGCGACGAGCGGGATCGCAGCCGTAGTGCCTCGCCCTTGGTGCCGGCTGCGGATGCATTGGTCATCGATTCGAGCGACATGACCATCGACGAGGTGGTCGAGCGGATAGTGCAGGCGGCGCAAAAGGCGCTGCCGGCAGGATAGAACGAAGTGGTCCCGGCTCGCCGGGGCCTTCGTTTTTTGGCCTTTTGGCCTTGTTTTTAGTGGGTGCAGGCTGTGGTCTGCGTTTGTTCAACATCAACCAATTGCCGCGGCGCTGGTGGTTTTGCAATGTACCAGGCGGCGGTCGAGGAGCCCCGAGAGGGGCATTCAGGTAATCAGATTATGTCCGAAAGTTTTGCCGAGCTCTTCGAAGAGAGCCTTCACAACACCAACCTCCAGCCCGGTGGCATCGTCATCGGCACCGTGGTCGCCATCGACGGCGACGAAGTCATAGTCAATGCGGGGCTCAAGTCCGAGGGCCGCATTCCCATCAGCCAGTTCATGGACAAGGACGGCAACGTCGAAGTCAAGCCGGGCGATCAGGTCGAGGTCGCCCTGGAGGCCGTGGAGGATGGTTCCGGCGCGACCCGTCTATCGCGCGAGAAGGCCAAGCGGCTGCATGCCTGGCGCAAGCTCGAGCAGGCTTTCGAGAACGACGAGATCGTCGTTGGCCGGATCAATGGCAAGGTCAAGGGCGGCTTCACCGTCGATCTGGACGATATCCGTGCCTTCCTGCCTGGCTCGCTGGTGGACGTGCGTCCGGTACGCGACACCGCCTACCTGGAAGGCAAGGATCTCGAGTTCAAGGTGATCAAGCTGGACCAGAAGCGCAACAACGTAGTGGTCTCGCGTCGCGCCGTGGTCGAGAAGGAATACAGCGAAGAGCGCGAGAAACTGCTGGAGAATCTGCAGGAAGGCCAGGTGGTCAAGGGTGTGGTCAAGAACCTCACCGACTACGGTGCCTTTGTCGACCTCGGTGGCATCGACGGTCTGCTGCACATCACCGACATGGCCTGGAAGCGGGTCAAGCATCCCTCCGAGGTGGTCGAGATCGGTGACGAGATCGAGGTCAAGGTGCTCAAGTTCGATCGCGAAAAGATGCGCGTGTCGCTGGGCCTGAAACAGCTGGGCGAGGATCCGTGGGTCAATATTACCCGCCGCTACCCGGAGGGCACCCGCCTGTTCGGCAAGGTCACCAACATCGCCGACTATGGTGCCTTCGTCGAGATCGAGGATGGGGTCGAGGGCCTGGTGCATGTGTCCGAGATGGACTGGACCAACAAGAACGTGCACCCGAGCAAGGTGGTGACGCTGGGCCAGGAGGTCGAGGTGATGGTCCTGGACATCGACGAGGAACGTCGTCGTATTTCCCTGGGCATGAAGCAGTGCCAGCCGAACCCCTGGGAGGAATTCGGTGAGCATCACAAGAAGGGTGATCATGTCACTGGGACCATCAAGTCGATCACCGACTTTGGTATCTTCATCGGTCTGGAAGGTGGTATCGACGGCCTGGTTCATCTGTCGGATATCTCCTGGGACGATACCGGCGAGGATGTGATCCGCAACTACAAGAAGGGCCAGGAGATCGAGACCGTGGTACTGGGTGTCGATCCCGAGCGCGAGCGCATCTCCCTGGGCATCAAACAGCTGGACAAAGATCCCTTCTCCACCTGGCTGGCGACCCATGAGAAGGGATCCGTCGTCAAGGGTGTGGTCAGTGGGGTCGATGCCAAGGGCGCAGTGGTTGATCTGGACGAGGGTGTGGAAGGCTACATCCGTGCCTCCGACCTGTCCCGCGACCGAGTCGAGGATGCGCGAAGTGTGCTGAGCGTGGGCGACGAGGTCGAGGCCAAGTTCATGGGCGTGGACCGCAAGAACCGCACCATCAGTCTTTCCATCAAGGCCAAGGACTACGACGAGGAAAAGGCGGCAATCTCGGCCTACAATACGGATGCCAGCTCGGCGGGCAAGACCTCCATGGCGGATCTGCTCAAGGAGCAGCTGGAAGGCGATAACAAGTAAGACCCAACAGGGGCGTTTGGCAGGGGGTGACTTAGTTATCCCCTGCCCACGCAAGGACGGATATACCCAATGACCAAGTCAGAACTGATCGAAGTCATTGCCAGGGAACAGAGCCACCTGGCCTACCGGGACGTGGAACTGGCGGTCAAGTGCATGATCGAGCAGATGAGTCAGGCGCTGGCCAGCGGCAATCGGATCGAGATTCGTGGCTTCGGAAGCTTTTCTCTGCACTACCGGCCGCCTCGGATTGGCCGCAATCCCAAGACCGGGGAGGCCGTGCATCTGGGCGCGAAATATGTGCCGCATTTCAAACCCGGCAAGGAATTGCGTGAGCGGGTGAACCGTAACTACCAGCCGGCAGATGCAGATGCCGCGACCGCCCAGGCCTGATTGCTGGTGGAATCGATCGGGGCTAGGGTCGATTGGATGAGCCGGCGTAAGCCGGCTTCTTTATATCTGCTCGCTTGGCCGTTAACCCGGCGCACGGGTGATACGTAGGGGTGGGCATCCTTGCCCCGGGGGAGTTCCTTCAGGGGAATACCTAGCGCGTATCGCTCAGCGGGCTAGTTGCTCAGGCCCAATGCGAGTAGATAGGTGGCTGTCGCAAGGGTGAACACGAGCAGTTCCGTGAAGGAGCCGCGCAGCCGTCGCGAACCTCTCGCATCGAAACGCATCAGGGTGGGCACAAGATCCTGAACCTGATCGCGCATGACGTAGGAACGGGGGTGTCGCATGTCGTCCTCCTGCGGGTGTTTTCATTATGTTCTCTATAGTCTAGCGCAAAAAGAGAACAAAGCAAGAACTTTCTTGCCTGGTGGTGGTCCAATGGCTGTAGCGGCGATAGCACAAGAGGCGGCGGCCCGTATCGCCAATGGCAACGAAGGGCGTGGACCTGGCGAAACAGTGCCCGGATTTGACCGCTCGAAGCGAGTTCATTAGAATGGCATCGTTTCATGGCCCTTGGGTTGAAGGGGTCGACGAGAGGGATCCCGTCCCTACCGGGGAGGGGAGCAGCTCAAGGCCCCGTGACCGGGGTTTTTTTGTATTCCGAGTGTCTGCGCCGAAACGGCCGGGCACGTGTTCAGGAAATGGGCCGCAGGCCCATTTTTTGTTTTTGGAGTGATGAACAAGGTTCCGCCCTCATTGCAGGCGCTGGTCGAGAAGGTGGTCGATTCCCTGGGCTACGAGCCCTGGGGTATCGAATTGCTGCCACGCCCGGCCGGTGGTCAGTTGCTGCGGGTCTATATCGAGCGGCCCGAAGGCATTGGTGTGGACGACTGCGAGCGGGTGAGTCGGCAACTGAGTGCGGTGCTGGATGTGGAGGACCCGATTGCCGGTGAGTACGTATTGGAGGTGTCCTCGCCGGGGATGGATCGACCGTTTTTTCGCCCGGATCAGTTTGCCCGTTATCTGCAGGAAACGGTCCGGGTCCGGCTTTCTTCGGCGGTGCCGGGGCGCCGGAACTATCGCGGCCGCCTGGTGGCCGCGGACGCAGACAAGATAACACTGCTGGTCGACGGCGAATCCGTCGAACTGGCCATTGATGACATCGATGTGGCGCGTTTGGTGCCGCAGTTCAAGAGTTGAAGGTAAGGCAATGAACAAAGAGATCCTGCTGGTGGTGGATGCCGTCTCCAACGAAAAGGGGGTGGACAAGGAGATCATCTTCGAAGCCATCGAGGCGGCGCTCGCTTCGGCGACGCGCAAGAAGCATGGGGGTGACATCGACGTCAGGGTCAGCATCGACCGTGAGACCGGCGACTACGAGACCTTCCGCCGCTGGCTGGTGGTGGACGACTCCGAGACTCAGGTGCTCGAGAATCCCATGGCAGAGATCACCCTCTCGGCGGCGCGGGAGACCAATCCCGACATCCAACCGGGTGATTACGTGGAGGAACAGATCGAGTCCATCGAGTTCGGTCGCATCGCGGCGCAGACCGCCAAGCAGGTGATCGTGCAGAAGGTGCGTGAGGCCGAGCGGGCCAAGGTCGTCGAGGCCTATCAGGACAAGGTGGGCACGCTGATCAGCGGTACCGTGAAGCGGGCCGACAAGGGCACCATCGTGCTCGACCTGGGCGAAAATGCGGAGGCACTGATTCCGCGCAGCGAGGTGATCCCGAAGGAGATGGTCCGTGTCGGCGATCGCCTGCGAGCCTATCTCTATGATGTGCGCACCGAGATGCGCGGTCCCCAGCTGCTGGCCTCGCGGACCGCGCCAGAGCTGCTGATCGAGCTGTTCAAGCTCGAGGTGCCCGAGATCAACGAGGGCGCCATCGAGATCATGGGGGCGGCGCGCGACCCGGGTCTGCGGGCCAAGATTGCGGTAAGGGCGCTGGATCCGCGGGTCGACCCGGTGGGTGCCTGTGTCGGCATGCGCGGTTCCCGGGTGCAGGCGGTGTCCAATGAGCTGGGTGGCGAACGGGTCGATATCATCGTCTGGGACGAGAACCCGGCCCAGTTCGTGATCAATGCGATGTCGCCGGCGGATGTCGTCTCCATCGTGGTGGACGAGGACAAGCACAGTATGGACATCGCAGTGAAGGACGAGAATCTGTCGCAGGCCATCGGGCGGGGCGGCCAGAACGTGCGACTGGCGAGCCAGCTGACCGGCTGGGAGCTCAATGTGATGAGCGAGGAGCAGGCGCAGGAGAAGAGCGAGGCCGAGGCCCAGGAATATATCCAGCGCTTCATGGAGGAGCTGGACGTCGACGAAGAAGTGGCCGCGATCCTGGTCCAGGAGGGCTTCACCTCGGTAGAGGAGATTGCCTATGTCGACGAGTCGGAGATGCTGGCGATCGAGGAGTTCGACGAGGAGATCGTCCAGGAGCTGCGGAGCCGCGCCAACGATGCGCTGCTGACGCGGGCGATCGCGCAGGAAGAGGTACTTGGCGATACGCCTCCCGCAGAGGATCTGTTGACCATGGAAGGCATGGACGAGGCGTTGGCCTACAAGCTGGCGTCCCGCGGTATCGCCACCATGGAAGACCTGGCGGAGTGTTCGGTGGACGAACTGATGGAGATCGAGGGCATGGACGAGAAACGGGCGGGCGAATTGATCATGACCGCACGGGCCCCGTGGTTTGCCGAAGAAAGTGAGCAATGAGGAGTAGGCATGAGTGAAGTAACCGTAAATCAACTGGCCTCTGACGTAGGTATCCCGGTTGATCGCCTGCTCAAGCAGTTGAACGACGCAGGGGTCGCCAAGCAGTCGCCCGAGGACGTGATCACCGAGCAGGAGAAGATCACCCTCTTGAATCATCTGCGGCGCAGCCACGGCAAGGCGGAGAAGAAACCGGCAGAGGGAGCCAAGAAGGTGACCTTGAAACGCCGCACCACGACGGAACTGAAGGTGCCGGCGGGCGGTGGGCGTGCCACCCGGGCGACCCGTGCCGCACCGAAGACCGTGGCGGTCGAGGTGCGACGCAAGCGGGTGATCAAGAAGGAGCCGGAACAGACCGAGAGCGAGCGCGAACGGGCCCTGCGCGAGGCGCAGGAGGCCGAGCGCGCCCTCGAGGAACAGCGTCGCAAGCGCGAAGAGATGGCCGCGATGGAAGAGGCGCGGCGCAAGGCGCTGGAAGAGAAACGGCGTCAGGAGGAAGAGGAACGCAAGCGCGCCGAGCAGGCGAAGCTCGAGGCCGAACAGCGTGCAGCCGAAGAGGCCAAGCGCCAGGAGACGGAGAGTGCCGCGCCGGCCGAGGTGGCGGCAAAGCCCGCGGAGGAGGTCAAGAAACCCAAGCGCATGCGCGCCGCACCTTCCCGCGAGACCGAGCCCGCCCGCGGCAAGCGGGGCAGTGGGCGGCGTCGCGAGTTGCACGTGGCCACCGACAAGCGCGGCAAACGGGTCAAGGGCAAGCGCGCGCGCCACGTGGCGGACGAGGATCAACAGCATGGGTTCCAGAAGCCGGTGGAACGCAAGACGCTGACCATCGAGGTGCCCGAGACCATCACCGTGGGCGATCTCGCCCAGCGCATGGCGGTCAAGGCCTCGGAGGTGATCAAGACCCTCATGGGCATGGGCATGATGGTGACCATCAACCAGCCGCTGGACCAGGAGACCGCCATGCTGGTGGTTGAGGAGATGGGTCACAAGGCGGTGGAAGAGAAGGTCAAGGATGCCGAGGAAGAGGTGCTTGCTGCGGTCGAGGAGGAGCTGCAGCAGGGTGAGTTGGTGCCGCGAGCGCCGGTAGTGACCATCATGGGACACGTCGACCATGGCAAGACCTCGCTGCTCGACTATATCCGCAAGAGCCGGGTGGCAGCGGGCGAGGCGGGTGGTATCACCCAGCACATCGGCGCCTATCACGTGAACACCGACCACGGTATGATCACATTCCTGGATACCCCTGGCCACGCGGCCTTCTCGGCGATGCGGGCGCGCGGCGCCAAGGCCACCGACATCATTGTGCTGGTGGTGGCCGCCGATGACGGGGTGATGCCGCAGACCAAGGAGGCGATTCAGCACGCGCGGGCTGCCGGCGTGCCCCTGGTGGTGGCCATCAACAAGATGGACAAGCCGGAGGCGAACCCCGACCGCGTGATGCAGGAACTGGTCGCCGAAGAGGTGGTGCCCGAGGAATGGGGCGGTGATACCCAGTTCATCCCAGTGTCGGCACATACCGGTCAGGGTGTGGAGGATCTGCTCGAGGCGATCCTGCTGCAGGCCGACATTCTGGAGTTAAAGACCGTGGCCGAGGGCCCGGCCAAGGGCATCATCATCGAATCCAGCCTCGACAAGGGGCGGGGGCCGGTGGCCACGGTACTGGTGCAGTCCGGCACCCTGAAACAGGGCGATCCCATCGTCTCTGGTACCGAGTACGGCCGGGTGCGTGCCATGTTCGACGAGAACGGCCAAAAGACCCGGGAAGCCGGGCCTTCGATCCCGGTGCAGGTGCTGGGCCTTTCCGGGGCGCCGCATGCCGGCGACGACCTGGTAGTGGTCAGCGACGAGCGCAAGGCGCGCGAGGTGGCCGAACTGCGCCGCGAACGCCAGCGCGAGGGCCGCCTGGCCGAACAGAAGGCGGCCAAGCTGGACCAGATGTTCTCGCGCATGGCCGAGGGCGAGGTGGCCTATGTAAACCTGATCATCAAGGCCGATGTGCAGGGTTCGGTCGAGGCGTTGAAGGAATCGCTGCAGAAGATCGAAACCGACGAGGCCAAGGTGAAGATCGTCGCGGCCGGTGTAGGCGGTATCAATGAATCGGATGCCAATCTGGCGCTCACCTCCGGTGCCGCCATCATCGGCTTCAATGTGCGTGCCGATGCGACCGCGCGTCGGGTGATCGAGGAGAACGGTATCGATCTGCGGTACTACAGCATCATCTACGAGGTGATCGACGACGTGAAGAAGGCCGTTGCCGGCCTGCTCAAGCCCGAGGTCAGGGAGGAGATCATCGGACTGGCCGAGGTGCGCGAGGTGTTCCGCTCGTCCAAGCTTGGCGCCATCGCCGGCTGCATCGTGGTCGA
>RFHJ01000146.1 GCA_003696905.1 Gammaproteobacteria bacterium
CTTCTTCTGCAACCAATAGCTCTTCACGCGACTCCTGCCCAATAGAATTCACAAAGCCTCGACCGCCTAAAGGCTCGCGATCAGAAAATTCTATGAAATACTGTTCAAATTCCTATGGGCGGCGACTCGTTACAATGGCTGGACCAACGACCACTGCTGGCGGGAAAGACCCATGAATCACAAGGTTTTGTTGCTTCTGATCGCGCTCGTGCTGAGTCCGCCGAGCCCCGCCGCGGTGACGGTCCTGATTCACGGTTTTCTTGGCAGCAACCGCTCCTGGCTGGAAAGCGGCGTGATCGAGCAGTTGGCGCAACACGGCTACGAGTGGCGCGGCAGTTACTCGCCCGGCCCCGGCAAGGCGGTCTTTGTTCCGATCGGATCCAGTCCGGGGCCCAAACCCGTCTATACGGTGAACCTCCCCTCCACCGCACCCATACGGTTGCAGGCGGACTGGCTGGCAGCCTATCTGCAGGATATCCGCCGGCGCCAGCCCGGGGAGCCAATCGTCCTGGTCGGGCACTCTGCCGGCGGCGTGGTAGCACGCGCCGCGCTGGTCTTGAATGGTGTCGAGGGGGTGACGCGCCTGATCACCATCGCCGCACCCCATCTGGGAACCTGGCGTTCGATCCAGGCCCTCGAGGCCCTGGACGACGACGATCTTTTCTTCATTCCGATCGGCCGGATCAAGCGGTGGCTGATCAAGCGTCGTCTCGGAGGCTGGCTGTATTACACCCTCAAGGCGTCACGTGGCGTGCTCTACGACCTGCGCCCGGCGGTACCCGGATCCTTTCTGTACTGGCTCAACCGCCTGCCCCATCCCGACATCGACTATGTCAGCCTGATCCGCAGCGGCACCTTCTATATGCCAGGTGATCGAATCGTGCCCCCCTTCAGCCAGGACATGCGCCTGGTACCGGCAATCGGCAAGCGCGCGCGCAGCTATACCACGCCGGCGGGCCATCTGCTCAATCCGCACGACGGCGCGGTGCTCGCCTGGCAGCTGGATCATCCAAAGGGCGAGTCGCCATCGGAGACAGCGGCGGACGAGCCGACCGTCCAATGATGAGAAGCAGTCGATGGAAATCGCCCTGCTGCTGTTCCTGGTCATCGATCCCTTCGGGAATCTGCCCTTCGTGCTGGCGGTACTGAAACGCCTGGACGGCCGGGCCTACCGACGCGCCATCGCCCGTGAACTGGGCCTGGCCTTCCTGATCCTGCTCGGCTTCGCGGTGGCTGGGGAGGCCGTGCTCGCCTATTTCCGGATCGATCAGGCCTCGTTGCAGATCTCCGGGGGCATTATCCTGTTTCTGATCTCGCTGAAGATGCTGTTCCAGTCGTCCAAGGCGATCTTTCCTGGCGAGTACCAGGCCGACCCCATTCTGGTACCCATCGCGATGCCGGCGATCGCCGGACCCGCCGCCATCACCACCCTGATCATCCTGCGCAATCAGCAGCAGGCCGCTCTGGGTGAGATCGTGCTGGCCCTGCTCGGTGTATTGACGCTGACCGCGCTGGTATTACTCGCCGGGCGCCGCCTGCAACGCCTGCTAGGCGAACGGGGTATCGACGCCATGGAGAAGCTGATGGGGCTGATCCTCAACATGGTGGCGGTGAACATGGTGCTGGACGGGATCCGCCTCAGCCTCGGGTAGGCCGGAACCGAAGCCCGCAGGCGTCACCCAGGGAGACGCCTTTTCCTGCATGCCACAGCGCTCCCTGCCGGCTACGACTTCTGACTGACACCATTGCCGATGGCGGTCTCCAGCACCTGGTCGATCCGATCGGCCAGAACGAAGTGCATCTCCTTGCGCACGTCCTCCGGCAGGTCGTCGAGGTCTTCCTCGTTCTGCCTGGGCAGGATGACCTGGCGAAAACCGAGCCGACGCGCCGCCAGTACCTTTTCCTTGATGCCGCCCACCGGCAGTACCAGGCCGGTGAGCGTGATCTCCCCGGTCATGGCCGTATCGGCCCGCGCCGCCTTGCCGGAGAGCAAGGAGGCGATGGCCGTCGCCATGGTCACGCCCGCCGAGGGGCCATCCTTGGGAATGGCGCCGGCGGGCACATGCACGTGCACCGCACCGGAGGTGTCCTCGATACCCAGCTCTTGGGCGTGGGCGATCACCCAGCTGTAGGCGGCCTGGGCGGACTCCTTCATCACATCGCCCAGCTGGCCGGTGAGTCTCAGCCCCTCGCCGGTGGGCAGACGAATCGCCTCGATATAGAGCACATCGCCCCCGGTCGGGGTCCAGGCCAGTCCCGCCGCTACCCCGGCAGGCAATTCCTTGCGCGCCTCGTCCGGGGTATGCAGACGCTTGCCGAGCATCTCGCCGAGCATGTCGGGAGTGATCCGTGGCGGGGCCTCGCCGCCCTCGGCGATGGTCAGGGCGACCCGCCGGGCCAGGCGTCCGATCGCCCGTTCGAGATTACGCACTCCCGCCTCACGGGTGTAGTCGCGGATCAGGGCACGCAGGGTCTCGTCGGGCACCACGAACTGTTCGGACGTCAGCCCGGCGTCCTTGCGCTGGCGCTCGAGCAGATAGCGCTTGGCGATCTCCAGCTTCTCCTCATCCGAATAGCCCGACAGCTGGATCACCTCCATGCGGTCGAGCAGCGGCCCAGGAATGGTGTCCAGGGTGTTCGCCGTGAGGATGAAGAAGGTGTGCGACAGGTCGAACGGCAGATCGAGATAGTTGTCGCGGAAGTCGCTATTCTGGTTCGGATCGAGGATCTCCAGCAATGCCGAGGCCGGGTCGCCACGAAAATCGCGCCCCAGCTTGTCCACCTCGTCGAGCATCAACAACGGATTGCGCACCTGGGCACGACGCATCGCCTGGATGATCCGCCCTGGCATGGCGCCCACATAGGTCCGGCGATGGCCGCGCAGCTCGGATTCGTCGTGCAACCCCCCCAGGCTCAGGCGCTCGAACTTGCGCCCCAGGGCCCGCGCGATCGACTTGCCCAGCGAGGTCTTGCCCACACCGGGCGGTCCCACGAACAGCAGGATCGGCGCCTTGGCCTCGGGGTTGAGCTTGAGCACCGCCAGCTGTTCGAGAATCCGCTCCTTGATCTTCTCCAGGCCGTAATGGTCCTCGTCCAGCACCTCGCGGGCACGCTTGAGGTCCAGCACATCCTCGGTCTCGGCCTTCCACGGCAGCTCCAGCACCAGGTCCAGGTAGTTGCGGATCACCTGGTAGTCGGGCGAAGAGGCATTCAGGCGCTGCATGCGATTGAGCTCGCGTTCGGCCTCCTCGCGCACCAGCTCGGGCAGGTCGGCCTCTTCCAGACGACGGCGCAGTTCGGCCACCTCCTGGTCCTCGGGGTTGGTCTCGCCCAGCTCCTCCTGGATGGCCCGCAGCTGCTGGCGCAGGATGTGTTCGCGCTGCTGCTTCTCCATCTCGCCTTGCACCTGCCCGGCGATCTCCTGGCGCAGCTTGAGCACCTTGATCTCGTGAGAAAGGTACTCGTGCAGGCGCTTCATCGCCTCCAGGGCGCTGTCCGCCTCGAGAATCTGCTGTGACTTCTCCAGCGGCAGGTCGGGGATCATCGCCAGGAAATAGATCAACTGGACCGGCCCCTCCAGTTGTCGCGCCGCCTGCTCCACGTCGAAGCTCATGGCCATCTGCACCATGCCCTGATACTGCTTGGTCAGCGCCACCAGCTCTTGCTTGAGCGCCTCGGCTTCAGGGGTGTCTTCCCATGCGGGCATGGGCAGGGCCTCGAACCGGCCCAGCAGGTAGGGATCCTGTTTCTCCAGCTTGACCAGGCGAATCCGCTCCACGCCCTGCAGGATCATCTCCACGGTTTCTTCCGAGCGTGCCATGCGCTTGATCACCGCCCGGGTTCCGATCTCGTACAGATCGTCCTGGTCCGGCACGTCCACGGCAATGTCACGCTGGGCGAAGACCGCAATCTCTTTCTCTTCGCTGCCCGAAGCGGCATCCACCGCCTCCATGGAGATGCGCCGTCCGGCCGAGAACGGCCCCAGCGCATAGGGATAGAGCACACTGTTGCGGAGGGGAAATATAGGCAGTTCCAAAGGGGTTTTGGCTTGCTCCTGGTTTTCGCTCATCTGCTGCTCCCCGGCACGATCTCCACCAGCATCATGCCGTCTTGAAATTGGCTCCTTATCTCCGCCTGTTCGATACTCACCGGAAACTCGAAGCCCCGTTCGAATTCGGCGTAGGCGATCTCCATGGATCGCAGGCGCAGGCCGGGCTGCTGACTCAGATCCAGGCGCCGCCCGGAGATCCCCAGGAAATTGCCGCAGACCCGCAATTGCACGTCCTGCGGGCGAACACCGGCCAGCTCCAGTTTTATCAGCCAGCCATCCCGTCCCTCGTAGACGTCGGCCGCGGGAGTCCAGCGCAGGGACTGAACACGTCGCTCGGTGGTCAGATGTACCCGCCGCGTCAATATCAACAAATCATGGGAAAAAGGCATATCCTGAAAAGCCCCCGCTCGGTTCAACTTTCTTCGGCCCGCGGCCGTCATACTTGTGGATGACAATGACTCCCTCGCTTCAGATTGGGCTCAAGGGACCGGTTTCAAGCCCCCCGAGCGTGACAGAGCACGCAGCGAAAGTCGACAATGCATCACTGCCTGTGGCGGACGCTACCGCTAGACTTCGTAACAACACCTAGTGCAATCTGGAGACCATGCAGACCTTCGACATCTATTTCCGCGGCGAACTTCTTCCGGACGCGGATCCGGCACTCGCCCGTGCCGGCATTGCCAAGATGTTTCGTCTCGATGAAGCAGGGGTAGAGCGCCTGTTCAGTGGCAAGCCGAAACGCATCAAGCGTGGCGCCGACGTCGAGAAGGCGAGTCGTTACCGGGCTGCCTTTCGTGAGGTCGGGGCATTGATCGAGATCGTGCCTGCAGGGAATCCTGCGCCTGCTGGACGAAAACGATTGGTTGCAGAGCCTGCGCAGAACGCGACTGCAGAGCAAAATCGCCCAGGCGTCCTGGATGCCGCCTTCGAGCTCCTGCCGCCGCGTACCGGTTCCCTGGCGGACTGTGCACCACGGATAGAACCTCAGCCCATCAGTGACATCAGCTGGATGGTTCTAGATGAGCCGGGGGTCACCCTGGTGGAGCCGGAACCCCAGCCCCGAGTCGAATATGACACCAGTGGCCTGAGCATGTCGCCCCCCAGGGCATTTACCCTGGAAGATTGTGACAACCGGCCACCACCCGCGGAGCTTCCGGACATCTCGCACCTCAGCCTCGCGGACTCGTCGTGATATCTGGCCCGTGCCGATTTAAGAGCCATCGCGCTTTGCCAGATTGACCACTGGCGGTGTCACCCGTTCGATCCGAATCCTGCCGGCCGCGCCTCGCGCCACGGCGCGCAGCGGGATATGCCTTGGCTCATCGCTCACCCACAGATAAATGGGTCGATGGGCCGGTCGTTCCCGGCCCCGTGCGTCGCGTTCCATCCCATCGATTCGCAGTTTCAACGCGGGCCAGCCTCGCCCGTCCAGTCTCACGACCTCTCTCTTCTCGACCTTGACCTGGTAACGCATCATCTTGCTGCCATTGCTCACCATGGCGGTAAACCGCAGGCCGATCGGAAGCGTGCGTGCCCTTATGGCCTGCAACAGGCCCAGCCGGTCGAATACACGGCGCTCGCCGCGCGCAGCCTTGGGCCGATAGCGTCCTGCCTCAAGGGCCGACAGGACCTGGCGACCCTGGCGCAACAGATTGCGGGTGAGGAAGGGTCGATCGCTGCGGTCGAGAAGGATCAGCTTGTGTTCGAGATCGTCTGGCCGCCCGTATTCATGGTATTCGGAGGCCACCACGGCGGAGTGATCCGGCCAGTACCAGGAGCGAATGTGGTACCGAATGGGATAGAAGGCCTCCACGGCCCCATAGGCTGCGGAGCTGACCAGCAACTCCGATTCCAGGTAGGGCGCGCCCGCCGGACGGCGGCTGCGCAGCCGGATATCGGCAATGGACACCCTGGCCCCTGCGGAGAATACCCCCTGGTAGCTCACTCGATAATGCAGTTCTTCGGGCAAGGTCGCTGCGATCGAGACATCCTGCAGCCACAGCAAACCGAGCAACCAGGCAATGCCGATCCCAATCCATTCTGCCTTGCAGCGTTTCTCTGATCTCATCTCATCAATAGATCGTCGGGACGCCGCTGGGTTCCAGTCGCGAATCTCCACATCCTGGCACGATATATGCTTTATTTTTCATCGAACACGGAAAAGGTCCACACGACCGGCCAAAACGAGGAAATTTCATGGCAAATCCCATCTCTGGCGTCAAGTTGCCGTCATTCACCGCAAGACCGGCCCGGCTGGACGACGAGAACCCGTCGTCCGCTCCGAACCGCCCCCGGCTCAGGGACAAGGACAAGGATGACGCCGTGCGACTCGAGAGCACAGCGGGCGAACGCCTGGAGCGACCCCTGAGCCAACGTCTTGGCTCCGTCGCTCAGGCTCGCGCCGCAGTGGAACGCCTGCGCGGCCAACTGGAATCCGCACCTGCAGCGGGTGCCGCCGCTCATCGTCTCGGCGAAACCGAGGTCGAAGCACTGTTGACTCGCCCGCCCACAAGCTGAATCCGTAGCGAATCGATCCTCCTCGGACGGGCTTTCCCGTCATTCGGCCGGCGCATCGCGCCGGCCCTTTTCTTTGCGCAATCAACGCCGCACGGTGACATAGAAGCCACCCCACCACTGAGTGCGATCGGCTGGCCCCCGATCGAGTTCCGAGGTCTTGAGATTGGCCGAGAGCGTCAACTGGACACCCCGCCAACTCCCCGTGACACCTGCCCCTGCATCCACCACCACGCGCCGAATCGCATCGCCATCGTAGGTCAGGGGGCTGTCACGAAACTGCCCCTGCAGCAGCGCGTCGTAGCCCACCAGCCGAACGCGTGCCGCACCCCACAGGTAGAGTTCGTCATCACCGAAGGCAGGAACGAAATTACCCCGGTTGATGGGGTCGTAGGGAAGGCTGGAGAAATCGCTGCGCAACAGACCGGTGCGCAGTGCCAGACCGACGCTCGTATTGGTCTGGTAACCAATACTGAGGTCGTAGGTACCCGCCAGATCCCAATGCCGGCTGTCACCCAGTAGCCGTCCCGAATGCGCCAGGCGCAGGCGCAGGGTGGGCTCGCCACCGGCGCTGATCTGATTGCCCCAACCCCGTGGCGTCACCGGCTCCCGGCTGTGGTTCGCTTCACGCCAGTACCGGTGCAGATGGCGCTGGATCTCCCGTGCCACGTAGGCACCGAGCAACCCCACCTGCAGTTCCACACCGACGGCATGTATAGCATCGCTCACTACCCGCTTGTTGGACAGATAGAGTACCGACGCATAGGGCCGGTCGCCAACCACAGGCGTGGTCGCGGCGAGATCATCCGGGGTGAAGTTGACCGAGCCCAGCAGATAGCTGGTTCGCAATTCACCCCGCTGCTCGTCGATCGAGAGCAGGCTCCCAACCGACCCGAGCGGTCCCTGTAACAGCTGGAAGATACTCTCGCGCTCGAAGCGCTCGACTGCAACACCCATCGTGTAGTCGCGATCCTCGTTGACCAGCGGCAGAAAGAGGTCTTGGTCGAAATAGATCCCATACCCCTTCTGCGCTGCCGCAAGGTCTTCTGCCGGAATCGCGAGAACGAAAAAGCCGAGGAGAAGGAGAGATGCTGTGCAGGTATTACGCATGCCCATCCCGTGCGGAAAAGGGCACAGTGTACCGAGGCTGGGGCTTCAGCGCAGGAAGTCGAACAGATTGAGGCCCTGGATCTTCATGAAACTCTGCTGCGAGGCCTGCAGCGCCGCCAGCTGCTGGTTGAAGCGACTGACCGCCTCGGCATAGTCCAGATCCTCCAGATTCGAGCGAACCTGTTCCACCGCCAGGGCAAAGGACTCGTTGGCTGTCTTCTGCTCGTCGATGGCATTCATCCGCGCGCCAACCGAAGCGCGCGTATTGAGAATTCGCCCGAGGGCGGTGTCCAGATCGGTGAGGCCGTCGGCATCGGGGGTGCCTGCCGCAAAGTTCGCGGCAATACGGTAGATCACCGCGCCGATATCGGTCGTCCCCGCCACCCCCGGCAGGTTCATGAAAATGGTACCCGGGTCACCCATGGCGATCTCCCGGGTCTCCCCTACCTTTACTACCCTCTGGCCCTCGTCCCCATTGTAGGTGAACCCACCCACCCCATCATGGGTCAGGGGCGGCGTGTCGGTACGATAGCCGGCAAAGATGTATTCGCCGTTGGCATCGCGGGTATTGGCCAGCTGGATGAATCCCTCGAGGTGCTGTCGAATCTCGGCGCCAATGGCCTGCCGATCGTCGGCGCTGAGGGAGCCATTGTTGCCCTGCACGGTAAGCTCACGTACCCGCTGCAGCAGATTGCCGATGCCCTCCAGCGCAGTCTCCTCCTGTCGCAGACGTGCAGAAACCGCCTCGGCATTGCGTTGGAACTGCTCCAGACGTGCCTTCGATTCCTTGAGATCCAGCAATTGCACCGAGGCCGCTGCGTCATCCGAAGGCCTGAGAATGCGGTTGCCGCTGGCCAGCTGCAGCTCGGTACGACTGATGTCGACCTGCTTCTTCAACATAACGTCCACGCCTTGGGCGAACAGAAAAGGGGTGGCTATACGTTGCATGGCATCAGTTCCTTACGGCACCAAGCAGGGTATCGAAGAGGGTATTGGCGGTGGAGATCACCTGCGCTGCCGCGGCATAGGCCTGCTGGAAACGCACCAGATCGGCCGCCTCTTCATCGAGATTCACTCCCGAGACCGCCGACCGTGCCGCCTGTGACTGAGAGAGCAGTTCGCCCTGCACCTCGGCGTTGGCGGACGCCTGCTGGGTACTGGTGGCCACATCCGCCACCATGAAGCCATAGGCATCGCTCAACGTGGCGGTGTTGCCAAAGAGCAGGGAACGTTTCTGCAGCTTTGACAGATGCAGGGCATTGCGGTTGTCTCCCGTTCCTCCCGCATTGGACAGCAGACTGAACTGATCACCGTTGTTGGGAGTGCCGGTCATCTCGAAGGTGAAGTCACCCAATCCTGCGATGGTCACGATGAGAGACTTGCCACTGTCCGTAGCAGGGTCGTACGGAACAGAGCCGCCGGTGGACAGATTGAACACCTTGGCCACTGCATCATAAGTCAGCGTGATCGGCGTCGCCGGCAGCGTGCTTCCGCTGACGCTGGTGAGAGCCCCGGGACCGATGGCACCGGTACCCGTATTCGTATCTGCCGTCGCGGTTCGAATTGGGTCTGCGGCCGCGATGTCTCGGGTGTCGTTGATCAGGGTATCGATGGATCCGGCACCACTACGTGCCGGGCGAAGTAGGTAAGTATCGCCTGCTGCGGGTGGCGCTCCCACCACCAACGCTACGCCATCCGCTATGAAAGGATTGGTCGCCGTACCGGCACCGGTCATGGTCACACTGCCACCGGTGGTCAGATCCGTGAGGCTCCAGGTGCTACCGTCATAACTCAGCTGATACTCGTGGTTCGTGAGATCGGCGATACTGTCGAAACTCGCTGTCACCGTTCCGGTATTGGCTGGGTCGGCCAGCAGCTCGGGCTCGCCGAGCGCGAAATAATCGCCTCCCAGTTGACCATCAAGATCCAGGCCCGTGCGATGTTCACGATTGAAACTGTCTGCCAGCCCAACTGCTACCAGTCCCAGTGAATTCTGCGCGGGATTCAACACTTCATCACGAAAACGCAACAGGCCGCCAACCTTACCCCCGGTGATCTGATCCGTCACCACGGCCGTTCCCCCTCCCACGAGACTGACGGCCACCTCCTTTTGGTCTGCTGCCATCGGATTGTTGATCACCGACAACCGGTTCGCCACTTCTCCCACCACCAGGGCCTGGCCATTGCCGATGAAGACGTTCAGGGCCCCATTGTCCTGCGGTACCGTCGTCACTTTGACATAGGTAGACAGCTCATCGATCAACTGGTCGCGTTTATCGAGCAGGTCATTGGGAGGATTGGCCTGACCCGCCGAGATCTGCTGGATCTGCTGGTTGACCTGGGACAGCGCCTGACCCAGACCATTCACTTCGGAGACGAAGGTATCGAGGTCTCGATTGAGTTGTCCGCGCAGGTCCTCCATCCAGCCGTCCAGGGAACGAAAACGGTCGGTCAGGACCTGTGAGCGATTGAGCATGACGTTCCGCGCGGGAATAGAGGTGGGATCGGCAGAGACATCCTCTATGCTGGCGAAGAATTCCTGCATCATGCGATCCAGTCCGGATGCCGCATCGGCAACCACATTGTCCACCTGGCTGGCCCGCTCGTGGTAGATCGCATATTCCTCCTGCGAGGCACTGTAGGCGCGCACCTGCCCACTGAGGTAATCATCGTAACTTCGACGAATGGCCGCCACCTGCACGCCGGCCCCGAGAAAGCCGTCCCCGCCCGGCTGGGCCTCCAGGGTGCTAAACTCGACGCGCTGACGACTATAGCCCTCGGTATTGACATTGGCGATGTTGTGCCCGGTGGTATTCAGCTGCCGTTGGAAGGCATTGAGTGCGCTGATGCCGGTGTTGAGGATGCTTGCCATGATCTACCCTCCGGGCGCTAGCCCTTTGCGCCTCCGCTCGTTTCGAGCGCTGCGTTGCGCAATGGCTCGCTGCTCAGAATGCGGCGAATCTTGCGGGCATAGGCCGGATCGGTGGCATAGCCGGCATGCTGCAAGGCCTCGAAGTAGCGCCCACTGTCAGCCGTATTGCGCAGCGCCTCGGCATAGCGCGGATTCTCCTGCACGAAACGCACATAGTCCTGGAAACTCTCTTCCCACGAATCGTAGGCCCGAAAATCGGCCCGTGTCTTGAGCGCCACGCCGTCCTTGTATTCCAGCGTGGTGACAGTAACCCGATCACCCTGCCAACGACCATCCGCCTTGATACCGAACAGGTTGTGGCTGCTGCTGCCGTCGGCCCGCAGTATCACGTGGCGTCCCCACCCGGTCTCGAGCGCTGCCTGCGCGAGCAGTGCCTCCGCCGGCAGGCCGAGTCGACGCGCGGCCTTCTCTGCTGCAGGACGCAGTGCCGTCACGAAGCCTTCAGGTGTGCCGTCCAGGACATCCGGCACCTGACTTGTGGCGGATGGCACAGGGGCCATGGCAGCATTGGGATCCGCGATAGCGGCCGGCATGGTCACGACAGGCTTGGCACGGTAGGCGGCCAGGTCCCTGCCCTGCTCGCCTGCCGACACCTTACCGCCCAACTGGCGCTTGATCACCTCGGCCAGACCCAGACCACGCTGGCGACTCATCTCCACCGCGAGCTGCTGATCGTACATCTCGCGATAGAACCGGGTGTTCCTTCCCTCTCCCAGACCACCCCCGAAACTGGCATCACGCATGCTGCGCAGCATCATCTGGGTGAACAAGGACTCGAACTGGCGCGCCACTTCGTCGAGGGCAGACTCGCGGTCCTTGCGTGCCTTTGCCTTGAGAGCGCCAAGACCGGCAAAATCGGTATAGACCTGGGCCAGCTCTATCGCCATCAGATCACCACCAACTCTGCCTTCAGGGCACCCGCCTGCTTCAGCGCCTCGAGGATCGCCACCAGATCACTGGGACCGGCCCCTACATCGTTGACCGCCCGCACGACCTCATCGAGGGTGATGCCGGGTGCGAACTTGAACATGTGACGTCCATTCTCGGTCACGTCCACCTGACTCTGCGGCACCACCACCGTCTGCCCGCCACCCAGAGGATTGGGCTGCGACGCCTCCGGGCTCTCGCTGATGGTCACCGTCATGCTGCCATGGGAGACGGCTGCCGGTGAAACCCTCACTGCCTGGTTGATGACCACGGTGCCGGTTCGCGAGTTGACAATCACCTTGGCAACCGCCTGGGCGGGTTCTACCTCGATGTTCTCGATCATCGACATGAAGGTCACCCGCTGCCCAACGTCGGCCGGCGCATTGACCTTCACCGAGGACATGTCGACCGCGGTGGCGGTGCCCGGTCCGATGGTATCGTTGATCGCCTTCACCACCCGCGCGACCGTGGTGAAGTCACCCGACTTGAGGCTCAGGGTGAGCTGAGGGCTGGTGGCGAATCCGCTGGGCACGGCCCGCTCGACCGTGGCGCCGTCCGGAATACGTCCGGAGCTCGGAATGTTGACGGTGATCTTCGAGCCATCGTTGCCCTCGGCCGCCAGCCCCCCGACCACCAGATTACCCTGCGCAATCGCGTAGACCTTTCCGTCGATGCCCTTGAGCGGCGTCATCAGCAGGCTGCCGCCCCGCAGACTCTTGGAATCGCCGATCGACGAGACGGTCACATCGATGCGTTGCCCCGGCTTGACGAAGGGTGGCAGCTCGGCATGCACGGTGACTGCGGCGACATTCTTCGGATTGATGCTTGTCCCAGGCGGTACCACGATACCGAGCTGGGTGAGCATGCTGCGCAGGCTCTGCTCGGCAAAGGGCGAGGACCCCACCTTGTCACCGGTACCATTCAGGCCCACCACGAGACCATAACCCAGCAACTGGTTGCTTCTCACCCCTTGCACATCCGCGAGGTCCTTGATGCGCTCGGCCCGTACTTCGGGCTGCCACAGACCCAACAGGACGAGAAATATCAAAGATAACTTCTGCATACCGATACTCCTAGAAGGGCATGATCGCGGAGATGAAGAACTTGGCCAGCCAGCCCATGGTCGAGGCGGCGGTATTCTGTCCATCCCCCACATAGGTGAGCGTGGCATCGGCGATCTTGGTGGAGTCCACTGTGTTGTCGGTATCGATGTCTTCGGGCCGCACGATGCCCGAGACACGGATATATTCGTTTCCTCCAGTCATGGAGATTCGTTTCTCTCCCCGCACCTTGAGATAGCCATTGGCCAGCACCTCGGTGACCATCACCGCGATCGATCCCTTGAACTGATTGTTCTGGGTGTTCTCGCCGCTGCCCGAGAAATCGGTACTGGAACTCAGGTCCATTCCCAGGTTCGCACCGGCACCCCCCTTTACGCCCGGCAGGGTAAAACTCAGAGCCTTACCGAACAGGGTCGGATTGCTGATGGTGTTGCTGTTGCTCTTCTTCACCTTGCCAGCGTTGGTGTGCTTGGCCTCGGTGTTCTCCACCAGGGTGACCAGCAGGATGTCGCCCACCCGCCGTGCGCGCACGTTCTCGAACCAGCTGTGCTCGAACCCCGCCTGGTAGATGGCGCCGTTGGTCTGTGCAGCGGGCTTCGGTACCTGAGGGGGGACCGGGGCAAAGGCCGGGTCCCGCTTGGGCTGTGACTGACAGCCGGCCAGCAGCAGCCCGACCAGCAGCATCATGGCCAGATTTCGCAGCTTGTGTAGCGTGCTGATCATCGCCCCCTCACCCTCACAGCTGCTGGCTGACATAGGCCAGCATGTCGTCCGTGGTGGAGATGGCCTTGGAGTTCATTTCATAGGCGCGCTGGGTCTCGATCATGTTGACCAGTTCCTCGACCACATTGACATTGGAACTCTCCAGTGAACCCTGGATCAGGGTACCGGCACCATTGGTACCTGGGGTGTCGATCTGTGGCGCACCGCTGGAGGCGGTCTCACGGTAGAGGTTGTCGCCAATCGCCTCCAGTCCGGTTGGGTTGATGAACTGTGCCAGGGTCAGATTTCCGATGGTGGTGGGCGTGGTACTGCCCGCCACCAACGCCGAGACGGTGCCGTCGGACCCGATCGTCACGCTCAGGGTATTGGCCGGCACGGTGATCGAGGGCTGGAGCGGATAGCCGTTCTGGGTGACCAGCTGACCGGAGGAATCCATGCCGAAGGAGCCATCGCGGGTATAGACGATGCTGCCGTCCGGGTGGGTGACCTGAAAGAAGCCATTGCCCTGCACCGCCACATCGAAGCTGTTGTTGGTCTGCACGATGTTGCCCTGGGTATGGAGCTTTTGCGTGGAGACGGTGCGCACGCCTGTTCCGAGATAGAGGCCGGACGGGAGATTGGTGTCTTCGGTACTGCTGGCACCCGCCTGGCGTACGTTCTGATACATCAGATCCTGAAATACCGCGCGATCGCGCTTGAAGCCGGTGGTGTTGACATTGGCCAGGTTATTCGAGATCACCGACATACGGGTCTGTTCGGCATCCAGTCCGGTCTTGGCTATCCAGAGTGCGGGATACATGGCTGTTCCTCTCGAGTTGTCTCTGCAGCCGCGCCATGGGGCACGGCGGGTTTCTGTCTTCACCCATTCCCTAGCAAGAGGCCTGCCAAATACCTGCTGCCAGCAGGACTGCGTCATCTAAATTCGTAAGCTGTTGAAAAGGGGAACAGGTCGTCTGTTCGAAAAACGTCGACGGCAGGGATACCGCCGTCGAGCCTACAAGGATGTATTTACGGCGTTTTTTCGAGCAGACGACCCGCTCCGCGCACAGTTAGATGACGTTACCCTGCTGCTGCCACCAGAGGCCCTTGCCTGCAGGCCCATTACATGCACCAGGCGGCACCCCTCAACAGCCGAAACGGCAAACCCTTGCCGCCCCCCAAAAGTATTGCCACCCAAAAGCAAAGGGCCGAAGAGCGAACTCCCCGGCCCAGTCGCCCATCACAGGCGGTGACGGTGTCACACAGGCTTGACGACCGATGCGGCTGATGCAGCGGTTTCCTCCGCGGTCTTCATCAGTTTGATCTGCATCTCGAAGCGCCTTGACAGCTCTATCATGTCGACCATTTCGTTGACGATATTGACATTGCTCGACTCCAAGGCCCCGGACACCAGACGCTGCTCGAAGGCCGCCGGGGCCTCGGTACCGTCCTTGAGTCTCATCAGGCCATCCGGTCCCTTGATCATCTGATCGAACGCCGGGGCGACCAGTTTGATCCGATCGATAACCGCCAGTTCACTGGGCGGAGCGCCCTGTGGCCGAATCGAGATGGTGCCGTCGGCACCAATGTTGATGGCGTCGAAGGGTGGCAGTGCGATGGGGCCGGAATTCCCCATGACCGGCAGGCCATCGCCCGTGGTCAACACCCCGTTGGGATCGATCTGCAGATCACCACGTCGTGTGTACGCCTCGCCGCCGTCACGCGCCTGTACCGCAATCCATCCCCCACCCTTGACCGCCACATCCAGGTCTCTGCCGGTCTGGGTGATGGTGCCATGGGTGAAATCGGTCTGCGGTCGCTCGTCCAGTGCATATACCCGGGTTGGATGGCCCGGGCCGAACACCGGCATGCTGCGAAACTGATTCAGGTCGGCCAGAAAACCGGTGGTGTTGGCATTGGCCAGGTTGTTACTCGCATTGCCCTGCGCAATCAGGGTCTCACGAGCACCGCTCATGGCGACATACAGCATACGGTCCATGGCTCAGTTCCCCTGTCAGCGACTCAGGTTGATCACCGCCTGGGTAATGGCGTCGGCGGTCGATATCGTCTTGGCATTGGCCTGGAAATTGCGTTGCGCGGTGATCAGATTGACCAGCTGTTCCGCCACGTCGACATTGGACGCCTCCAGGGCACCGGATTGAATCTGCCCGAAGCTGGAGGTACCCGCCTCGCCAAGCTGCGCCGAACCCGATTCATAGGATTCCACCCATTGGGTGTCTCCCACCTGACGCAGCCCCTGGTTGTTGTTGAACTTGGCCAGCGCCACCTTTCCCAGCGGCGAAGACTGACCATTGGTGTAGCGCGCAAAGATCACGCCCTCGGTATCGATGTCCACCCCCGCAAGACGTCCCGACGTATAGCCGTTCTGACTGAGATTGTTGACGCCAAAGGGTGCGCCATATTGGGTAGTGGAGCTGAGATCCAGGTCGATCGTCATCGCGGCAGCGCCCGACGGCGTGAAGGCCGGCAGCGTGACCACACCCGAGGCGGGCGAGGTCAGCGCTCCGGAGGAACTGAAACCCATGCTGACCTCTGCCGAGGCCGGAGGGGTCGTGGTGCCGGTGGATATACTATTGCCGTCCACATAGGCATAGGCATCCCAGGCATTGGAGCCCGTCTTGACGAAGTACAGAGTGGTCGTGTGGGGATTGCCGAGGGAATCGTAGATCGTGGTGGAAGTCGCACTGTTGTAGCTTGCCGGATTGGCCGGATCGAAGGCCACGGTGGGCACATCTTCCGACGAGTTCAGATTGAGCGAGGCGCTGATATTGTCGGTAGCCACGGGCGCGCTTGGCGTAGTTGGCAACTGCAGATCCTGCAAGACGCCCGTACTGAAGGTAGTGCCGGACACCCCGTTGACCGCCGGATAGACCTGCAGGCGATCGTTAGCGTGATTGACGACGTAACCGTCGCGATCCACGCTATAGGCACCGGCACGGGTATAAGAAATGGTCCCGTCCGGGTTCTCCAGAACGAAGAACCCCTGGCCACTGATCGCCAAGTCCAGGTTGTTGGAGGTAAAGTCGACGGAACCCTGACTGAACTGTTGAGCCACCTTGACAACCTGTGCGCCCTGCCCGGCGGCATTGTTGGAGGTATCCTGGATGGCACTGGCGTATAGGTCACCAAACTCTGCCCGCGATTCCTTGAAACCATTGGTGGCGGCGTTGGCAATGTTGTTGCCGGTGACCTCGAGGTCGGTAGTGGCAGCGTTCAGTCCGCTGAGCGCGATACGAAAGGGCATGATATTACCTCCGGTCAGTAGATCTGTTTGACATTGCTGAAGGCCACCGGCCCCAGCCCTTGGAGATTGAGTGTGAGCCCGTCCCTGGCGGAAAGATTCACGGACTCGACGCGGGAAAAAAGCTGGGTCTGCAAATCGATCGTCTGGTCACCCTGGACGGCGGAGAGCTGCATTCGATACCTTCCCGGTGGCATATAGGCACCCGTGTCGTCCAGGCCATCCCATTGGAACCGAACACTCCCAGCGCCCGCCGGACCCAACGGCATCTCTCTGACGAGCTGGCCGGCCTGGTCATAGACGCGCAGGGTTACCTCGGAGCTGTTGCTGGGCAACTCGACCTGCCCTTCAATGGTGCCGCCGGCCGCCAGCTGCCCAACCTCCACGGGCACCAGCACGTTGCGACCGACCAGGCCGCCTGCCTGCAGCGCCTGACCTGAAGTCAGCGACGCAGAGAGATCCTGGATCTGGTTGTTGAGCTTATCCAGGCCGGTCACCGAGCCGAACTGGGCGATCTGAGCCAGAAAATCGCCGTTCTCCATCGGCTTGAAGGGGTCCTGATTGTTCATCTGGGTGACCATCAGCTTGAGGAAGGTCTGCATTCCCAGTTCACTGGGATCGCTGGCCTTCCGAGTCTGTTCCGCCCGCTTCAAGCCGAGCGAGGCGAACAGGTCATCCTGTGCTTGCAGTGCGTTGGTGGTATTCATATTGCTGTTCAACGTCCGAGGTTGATGGTCGCCATCATCATCTGGCGCGCGGCATTCAGGACCTCCACATTGCTCTGGTAGGCCCGGGAAGCAGAGATCATGTTCGCCATCTCTTCGACCGCGTTGACGTTTGGTCGGTAGATGTAGCCATCCTTGTCTGCCATGGGATGGTTGGGCGCATATTCGCGCACCAGTGGTGCCTTGCTCTCCACGACCCCGACCATCTCCACGCCTTCCGCTGGCGCCTCGGGGTTGAACTGGTCGAGCACGGCGCGAAATACCGGCTCGCGGGCCCGGTAGGTCTCTTGCATGCTGCTGGACACCGCATCCACGTTGGCCAGGTTGGAAGAAACGACGTTGAGGCGCAGATTCTGCGCATTCATCCCGGAACCGGCGATATCGAAGATCTTGAAGCTACTCATTGGGCAGTCCCCTTGATGGCGGTCTTCAGGGTACGAATGGTGCCGTCGAGAAAGCGCAGGCTGGCCTGGTATCGCACCGCATTGGCGCTGTACTCCACCTGCTCACGCTCGGCCTCGACCGTGTTGCCGTCGAGCGAAGGCTGTTGAGGGACTCGGTACTGCACCGCCTGCGCGGGTACCGGCCCCACAGGGGGCGCGACATGACCCGGGCGCGTCGCAGCCAGCTGGACGGCCGGTTGCATCTGCCCCTGCAGGAGACGCCGGAAGTCGATATCACGCGCCTTGTAACCCGGCGTATCGGCGTTGGCGAGGTTGGCGGCCAGCAGTTCGGCGCGTCGCGCCCGTATCTGCAAGGCCCGCTCATGGATACCGAATACTGTGTCGAACTTCATGCTGGCTCTCCGACAAACCTGTCTGCCAGGAAGAGAAGCAGTCTTCGTGCCAGATCATTCGTTCTTTCTTTATCAATCGGTTGCGTGGTCGCTCACGATCTGTCGAGCGGCAAACAGGCAAGGATTTGCCGGAGCGGCAAAGGGGGGCAATGGCTGAAGTCAGATCTTACGATATACCAGGCCGGTACTGTGCCGCTGCATCCGGAACAGATCGGCATGGTCACTCATCGACTCGGTGGAGCCCAAAAACAGGCCACCCTGCGGAGAAAGTGCGCGATGGAATCGTTTCAGAATGTCGCGCTTGCGCTCCTGCGAGAAGTAGATCAGGACATTACGGCAGAAAATCACGTCGAAGCGACCCAATCCCTCGAAAGACGACAACAGATTGAAGTGGCGGAAGCGCACGCCACGTCGATATCTCGGCTGAACCTGGATACAGTCTCCGTCCGCATCGAAGAAACGTTGTCGCTGCTCAGTGGTCAGTCCCCGCCCGGCAGAGATACCGCAATAGCGACCGGCCTCTGCCTGACTCAAGGCCGAGGACGAGATATCCGTACCCAGAATCTCCCAACTGCGATCGGCGGTGATGGACCCGGCATCACGAGCATCGTGCAGAGCGAAGGCAATGCTGTAGGGCTCCTGACCGGTGGAGGCAGCGGCCGACCAGATGCGCACCGGTCCCGGCGGCAACTCCCGCATCAACACATCGATCAGGATCTGATAATGGGCCGGATCGCGAAACCAGAATGTCTCATTGGTCGTCATCGCATCGACCACCGCTGCCTGCAAGGCCGCGCGGCCACCGAGTCGCAACTCACGCAACAACCCATCGAAGTCCGCCAGCCCGTGTTCGCGCAACAGGCCAGCGAGACGGCTGACGACAAGATATTCCTTTCCCAGGCCCAGACGAATACCTACCTGCCTCTCGAGGTAGTCTGCGATGGCCCGATACTGATCAGCGGAGAGTTCCGCTCTCCCAGTCATTGACTTCTTCCCTGTGATCGTGGCGTTCCCTTTCACGCCACTTGTGCGCTTTCCTCGTCGTGCTGCCGCAGATGTTCCTGCACGATCATGGCGAGCGTATCAGGTTCCCACTTGGGCAGAAAGTCGTTGGCCCCCACCTTGGCCACCATCGACTTGTTGAACACGCCGCTCAAAGAGGTGTGCAGGATGATGTACAGATCCGCGAGTGAAGGATTTTCTCGAATCTTCTTGGTGAGAGAATAGCCATCCATACGCGGCATCTCGACATCGGAGATGACCAGCGAAAGGAAGTCGTGCACATTCCTTCCCTCCTCCAACCATCCCAACAACAGTTCCCAAGCCTCCTGCCCATCCTTGCAGGCGGTGAATTCGACTCCCATCTGCTTCAGCACTCGGGTTACCTGATTACGAGCCACGCTGGAGTCGTCCACCACCAGTACATGATGGGGGTGGGGATCTGCACGGATTTCGATGATCCCTTCGGACACCTCTTCCTGACCACCGATCACCTCCTTGAGGACCTTCTCCACGTCGATGATCTCCACCAGTTCGTCTTCTACCTGGGTCACGGCAGTCATGTAGGTTCCCTCTGCCGCCCCCTTCGGCGGTGGGAGGATGTCCTTCCAGTTCATGTTGATGATGCGATCCACCGAATCGACCAGAAAGCCCTGTACCTTTCGGTTGTACTCGGTGATTACCGTGAACTTGTTTTCGTAGTCGTCGAGCGGCGGACCACCGATCGCCATGGAGAGATCCATGATGGTGATGGTATTGCCCCGCATGTTGGCAATCCCCTTCACCACCGGATGGGCCTGAGGTACCTTGGTCAGTGGCGGTGTGTGGATGACTTCCTGCACCTTGAAGACGTTGATGCCGTAACGCTGTCTTCCCCCCAGACGGAACAACAATAGCTCCAGACGATTGTGCCCTGCCAGCTGGGTGCGCAAATCGACGCCGTCGAGTATTCCGGCCATCTCTAACTCTCCATGGTTGTTGCGAAGGTCTCACTGATAGGCGGCGCAGCAAAGAAAAACTTTAGACGCCTAGGCGGCTCGACGGGCATTTCGCGGGGACGCGATCTTCGCGCGAAGACCGCGATTCTCGAACGGACTTTCGCCCGGTAATGCCTCGGGCTGTCCGGCCACGATCTTCCGTGGAGCCGTTCTCCTACTGCGACCACCATAGAGCCGGCATAAATCTTGCCTGACATCGGGCATCACCAGCGCAGAGGCCACCATGCGACGATTATTTGACACCCGCCCCATTCTGGCGGGCATGCTGTTATCGATAGGCAGCGTCTCGACAGCCGGTTCCGCAACCGACGGACCGTTCGAATCGCACGAACGGATACGCGAAACGGCCCGCCAGCACGTGCTGGCGCGGGCCACCGAGTTCCCCGGGAAAATCCAAGTGACCACTTCTCCTCTCGACTCCCGCCTTCACCTACAGCGTTGCAACCGGCCGCTGGAAAGCTACGATTCGCCAAATGGCCTGCGACCGGGCCGCAACGTCGTTGGCGTGCGCTGTCCTGGCAGCAAGCCCTGGAAGCTCTACGTCCGCGTGAATATTGCGACCCTCGGACCAGTCGTGGTGGCAGCACGCCCGCTGGCACGAGGTCAGCAGATCTCGGCGGCGGACCTGCGCCTGGAGGAACGGGATACCTCTCGTCTGCATCGCGCCTACTTTACCGATCCTCAGGCATTGATCGGTCAGCGGGCCCGGCGCCAGGTCGCTGTGGGCCGGGTCCTACACCCTGGAATGGTAGAGCGACGCAAGCTGGTACGGCGCGGGGGACTGGTCAGGATCGTCGTGCGCCACGGCGCCCTTCAGGTGAGCATGAAAGGCAAGGCCCTGGAAAACGGCTCGCTCGGCGACCAGATACGCGTACGCAATACGGCCTCCGGGAGGGAAATCACGGGCGAGGTGGTCTCTTCAGGGGTCGTCTCGGTTGGGCAATAACGTGATCCACTTCCCGGCAACAGGGCGCAGGGAGGCATTTTCGGAATCCGCTTCACTACTTAGCGCGCCTGGCTAAAGTCCGTCAAATCCTGGACGATATACTGGACGACACAGCAAGAAGCAGGTGAGCACTATGAGTATCGAGATCGACACGAGCAGGAATCGCCCTCCCCTGACCAGCACCGAAACCGGGCGTTCATCAGGCCTTGGGGAGCAGCCTAGCGACACTGCCGTCACGAGTCACCCATCGGCCTCGCGCGCCGATAGCGCCAGCATCACCAGTCGTGCGGCCCAGCTGCAGCGTCTGGAAGCGCAGATCGAAAACCTGCCAATCGTAGACACCCATCGCGTCGATGAGGTGCAGCGTGCTCTGGCCACTGGCAGTTACGAGATCCAACCCGCACGGGTGGCCGACAAACTGTTGCGATTCGAGGCCGGCCTCGACAAACCGAGTTGACCACGATGGACGCCACGACCCTGAAGGGCCCTTTTCGCGCCACCCTGGAAGCCTCCCTGGCGGAACTGGAGCGACTGAGCGAAATTTTGAAAGCGGAACGAAAGGCATTACTGGGCCCCGATGTCTCGGCCCTCGAACAGGTCGTTCTTGAAAAAAACCGCTGCCTGGAAACACTGGAGCACAGCGTCAAGGCCCGAGAACAGATGCTTGCACAGCTGGGGCTGCCTGGCGGTCTGGGCGGTGCGGAGCAGTTCCTTTCCGCCCACTTTTCCCGAGACGAGTTGCTCGTCCAATGGAAGCGCCTGGTCGAACTCTCGCGTGAAGTCGCCGAACTGAACGTACATAACGGGAAACTGGCAATGGCCAGTGAGCGCCGGGCACGCGAGGCCTTGAGCATACTCACCGGGCGGCCATTGATCCCCGAGACCTATTCAGCCAAGAGGGGCTTGACCAATTCCACCGGGATCACCCTCGGCAGGTGCTGAATCCTCTTTCCTCCGCTCGGCCTCACTGCGATTCCGCATCGCCCTGCGCCCTTGCGCCAGGGGGTTGAGGTGAAAGGGCCGGGGGTGCATAGCCTCCCCAATAAGGCACGCCATAGTAATAGGGCGCCCCATACCCATAGGGGGTGTCGTAACCGTAGCCGTACCAGTCGCTATCGCTCTCTGCATTACCTTGCACATTGCTCCGCGACTTCGCCCGCCCAGAGAATCTGAAGGTAAAGGTCGCCTCGGCCTGGGCCTCGCCTTCTCCGCTGGCATCACTCTCGCTGCGGTAGTCCCCACCGCCATAGCTGTCGCTGTTACCCCAGCCCCAGAAACCCTGGGCCGAGCCATTCAGCAACATTGCCGCCATTGAAACCACGACCATCTTGTTCATCGTCTACCCCTCGAACCAGTTCAGTAGGCGCCCGCGCCGAGACCCTATTGATTAAGTTAATCAGGGAATAGTGAAGTAGCAAGAGGTGAAAACCCTTGACAGGTAGCGTGCGCGCCTTCCCGGCTATCGCGGAAATCCAGGGCGAGAGAGGCAGTGTGGCGGGCCTTCGCACCAGCGAAGACTTTGGCTGAGATAAAAAAAACGCCTCGTCACGGCGACGGGCGTTCCATCCTCCTCCGGGCTCGTTCTGTGCAAGTCTCAAGGATGGACGAAGTATAACGTGAATCAATATTTCCGCAAGTGAAAGATGGTTGGGCAGCAGGAACAGGGTAGCGTCGTCTAGCCCAAGCAAGGCGAGGCCTGTCCCGTCTTTCGGTCCATTACGCCAGATGATGGGAACCTGGGGCCGGCAACACATCAGCCACCGGACATCTCTCCGCGGCGGGGGGTTCGCCGCTCCTGGAACAGCCAGCGCCAGGGAACACGCAGCAGCATCAACCCGGCAAATACCGCGGCGTACAGCAGCGGATCGCGCAGATCTGCCTTCACCAGCCATAGATAGTGCACCACTGCCAGCAGGGTGGCGAGGTAGACGAGCTTGTGCAGCTGGCTCCAACGCCGACCCAGGCGGCGCATCGCCCGACGCGTGGAGGTCAGCGCCAGCGGCACCAGCAACAGCCAGGCAGCGAAGCCCACGGTCACGTAGGGCCGCTTGCCGATGTCCACGACGATATCGCTCCATCGCAGTTCCTGGTCGAGCACCAGCCAGGTAGCGAAATGCAGACAGGCATAGAAAAAGGCGAACAGGCCGAGCATGCGGCGCAGCCGCAGCGGCCAGGCCGCATGCACCAGACGCCGCAACGGCGTCATCGCCAGAGTGACCAGAAGGAGCCGGAGCGCCCAGTCGCCGGTGGTATGGGTGACCGTCTCGAGGGGGTTGGGCCCCAGGTCGTCCGTCTGGATTCCCCACAGCAGCCTCGCGCAAGGAGCCAGACAGGCAAGGAACAACAGCGGCTTGAGCAGCCGATGGAAAGCGAGATCACTGGCCATCGGTCAATAGAACTTGCGCAGGTCCATGCCCTTGTAGAGGTGTGCCACCTCCTCGGCATAGCCGTTGAACTTCAGGGTCTTGTGCTTGCGGGCAAATAATCCCTCGCCGATCCGTCGCTCGTATTTCTGGCTCCAACGTGGATGGTCGACCTCCGGATTGACATTCGCATAGAAGCCATACTCCTCCGGCTGCAATGCCGCCCAGGTGGTGGCCGGTTCCTTCTCCACGAAATAGATGCCGACGATAGACTTGATGCTCTTGAAGCCATACTTCCAAGGCACGATCAGGCGTAGCGGGGCCCCGTTCTGGGCGGGCAGCTCCATCCCATAGACGCCAGTCACCAGCATGGTGAGGGGATGCATCGCCTCGTCCATGCGCAACCCCTCACGATAGGGCCAGTCGAGGATATTGCGACGTTGCCCCGGCAGATGCTCGGGGTCATAGAGAGTTTCGAAGGCCACGTAGCGCGCCTTCGAAGTGGGTTCGAAACGCTTGAGCAGTGTTCCCAGGGAAAAACCATCCCAGGGCACGATCATGCCCCAGGCCTCGACGCAGCGGAAACGATAGATCCGCTCCTCCTGCGGGATCTTCCGCAGAATATCCTCGATATCGATCTGCCCCGGTTTCTCGCAGGCCCCGTTGACGCGGATCGACCAGGGACGTGTCCGCAACTTGTCCGCGTTGCGCGCCGGGGCGCGCTTGCCGGCCCCCAGCTCGAGGAAATTGTTGTAACTGGTGATGTCGTCGAAATCGGTGGGCTCCAACTCACGACCCCATTCACTGTCGCGCACATTGGACAGCCGCCGGCCCTGCTTGGGCGGGGCGACCCGGGCGATCGCCGGCATGGCGGCACCGACCCCGGCCGCCGCCGCGGCCTGCAATAGCTTCCGGCGCTGGCGAAAATGGGGCTCGGGCGTGACCGAGGATTCCTTCAGCTCCCACGGTCGGCGGATCTTGATCAGCATCGCTTCTCTCCAAATGACACAACTCGGAGACCGCATACCGCGCACGAGATGTGATCGTCATTGGCTAACACCGGAGTTAGACCGTGGAAGGGCGACAAAAATTGCGGCTTCAACCGTTCCGCTCCCGCACATACCAGAGAATGGGCAGCAGGGCGCCAAAAAAGGTGACGATCATGGAGAGATCGCCGGGGCCGAACTGCTGTGCGGCCCAGTAGCCCCCTCCCCCGCCCAGGATGAGCGACAGCAGCACGGTGCGCAGCAGCAGACAGAGGCGACAATGACTCATGGAGTCCAGTTTACCCGCGCTATTTGCGTTTCGCGACGCGAGACGCTACAAGTTGGTTATGGATGAGGCAGCCGTTCACTGCTTTTCGCAACGCATCCTCAACCCCTTTCGCGGGGCCATGCATTGCATACGAATCCGCTGGGGCGAGGCGGTCACCGTGGATGGCCGGGCCTGGACACTCTATGTCGAAGGGGAATGCATCTATCAGGACCCCGACGACGAGCTGTCATCGGACATCTGCGTCCCCGACATCAAGTATGGCGAATGGTCGAGGGAGCGCGGATTTCAGCGAGCGCCGGTACGCCTGCCCACCTTCGAGAAGACCATCTCTGCCATCGGCGAACGCCTACTCAAATGCGTGCAGGAGCGGGCCGACTCGCTGCCCTTCCCTGCGGCCGATTTCCACGAACTCTGGCTGATGCATGGCGACCGTGACCTGCCACTCGCCCTGCTGGCCTCGCACTGCGACCACCAGGCGAGAGAGGCCCCGCCCCTGCTGCGCTGGACCCCTGGTGAGGCCGCCATGGCACATGACCTGCTGCTACGCGATCTGCACGACCAGGTGGCATCGCTGGCCGGCAACCCGGTGCGCACCGCCTGGTTCGATCGTCGCCGGCACCCGCTGCCGGAAGGCGATCTCAATACGGATCTGATCGAGGCGGCGGACGATTCATTGTGCGCCCTGAGATCGTGGCAGAGCCCCGCCACCCTGCTGCTCCCACTGGAGCGAGAAACCCGCCTGGAGACCGAACGCCTGGCCGCCCGCCACGCCCTGCGTCTGGTCGAGCTGCTGCCCCTCTATCCGGAGGTCCTGCAGCAGGAGCTGGTGACCGCGGCATTGGTGGAGGCGCGGATGCGCCAGTCCGCCATCGACCGGCCGTCCCCTGCCGAGGAAACCCTGTCGCCCTTCTACCTGGAGGAGTGACATCACGACCGCAGTCTTCAGGACAGCGGTTCAGTAATGGGGCGGCGGGGCGTCCTCGATCGTTTCGCCGACCCGCTCGGAGAGATCCCGCAGCTGCCGCTCCAGTTCCTCCACCCGCGCGACCAGGGCGCGGATGCGTTCGTCCTGGACCAGCGACTGACGGGTGAGTTCCTCTATGGCTGCCTCCTGATGCGCGATCCGCTCCTGCAATGCGATGAGCCCGGCGTCCATCAGTCGACCCAGCGGCGGGCGTTACGGAACAGGCGCATCCAGGGTCCGTCCTCTTCCCAATGATCGGGATGCCAGCTGTTCTGCACCGTACGGATCACCCGCTCCGGATGGGGCATCATGATGGTCACCCGGCCGTCGGCATTGCACAGCCCGGTGATGCCCTCGGGCGAGCCGTTGGGGTTGGCGGGATAACGCACCGCCACGCTGCCATCGTTCTCCACGTAGCGCAGCGCTACCCGATCGTTCACCGCCTGCAGCTGCGCCGGGTCGGCGAACTCGGCGCGCCCCTCGCCATGGGCCACGGCGATGGGCATGCGACTGCCCGCCATGCCGTCGAGCAGGATGGAGGGCGAGTCGGTCACCTCCACCATCACGAAGCGCGCCTCGAACTGCTCCGAGCGATTGCGCACGAAATGCGGCCAATGTTCGGCACCCGGAATCAGCTCCTTGAGGTTGGAGAGCATCTGGCAGCCGTTGCAAACCCCCAATGCAAAGGTGTTATCGCGCTCGAAAAAGGCCTGAAACTGATCCCGGGCGCGGGAGTGGAACAGGATGGACTTCGCCCAGCCCTCGCCCGCGCCCAGCACGTCACCGAAACTGAAGCCGCCACAGGCCACCAGCCCCTGAAACGACTCGAGATCCACCCGTCCATCGAGGATGTCGGACATGTGCACATCCACGCACTCGAAGCCCGCCTTGTGGAAGGAGACCGCCATCTCGACCTGGCCGTTGACCCCCTGCTCCCGCAGGATCGCCACCCGCGGACGCGTCTTCTCGATATAGGGCGCGACGATATCGTCATCGGGGTCGAAGGTGAGATGGGCATGCAGGCCGGGATCTTCCTGGCCGATGCGCTCGAATTCCTCGGCGGCGCAGGCGGGGTTGTCGCGCAGCGCCTGCATCTCCCGCGTGGTCTCCGACCAGGCCTGCTGCAGCGTGGGACGGTTGGAGGCGAACACCGGCCGGTCGCGATGGCGGATGACGATGCGCTCGTCCTCGCGCAGGGTGCCGATCAGCTGGGAGCAATGCCCCAACCCGGCCTGTTCCAGTCGCAGCAGCACATCGTCCGCATCGCTGTGCCGCACCTGCAGCACGGCACCCAGCTCCTCGTTGAACAGCACCGCGATGTCGTCGCTCGACAGCCCCGCGAGGTCGATGTCCAGCCCGGTACGGCCGGCGAAGGCCATCTCGCACAGGGTGACGAAGAGCCCCCCGTCGGAGCGGTCGTGATAGGCGAGCAGGAGCCCCTCGCCATTCAGTTCCTGAATCGCCGAGAAAAAGCGCTTGAGCAGTTCCGGATCGTCCAGATCCGGACCCTGTTCCCCGATCTCGCCATGGACCTGCGCCAGGGCGGTGCCCCCCAGCCGGTCGCGCCCCTCGCCCAGATCCACCAGAATCAGATCGGTATCCCCCAGGTCACCGCGCAGCTGGGGCGTCAGGGTGCGCCGGGCATCGGTCACCGGGGCGAAGGCCGAGACGATCAGCGACAACGGCGCGGTCATCTCGCGCGTCTTGCCGTCCTGTTGCCAGACCGTCTTCATGGACATCGAATCCTTGCCCACCGGGATGGCGATGCCCAAGGCGGGACAGAGTTCCATGCCCACCGCGCGGACCGTGTCGTACAGCCGGGCATCCTCGCCCGGGTGGCCGGCCGCGGCCATCCAGTTCGCCGAGAGCTTGATGTCGCCGAGCCGTTCGATGGGAGCGGCAGCGATGTTGGTGACCGCCTCGCCCACCGCCATCCGCCCCGACGCCGGGGCGTCGAGCAATGCCAATGGCGTGCGCTCGCCCATCGCCATGGCCTCGCCGGTGTAGCCGGTGTAGTCGCTGAGGGTCACCGCCACGTCGGCCACCGGCACCTGCCAGGGCCCCACCATCTGGTCGCGCGCCACCATGCCGGTGATGCTGCGGTCGCCAATGGTGATCAGAAAGCTCTTGTTGGCCACCGTGGGCAGGCGCAGCACCCGCTCCGCGGCCTCGGCCACATCGAGGCCGGCCGAGTCCAGGCTGGACCGGGCCGGGGGCCGCCGGGTCACCTCGCGGGTCATCTTCGGCGGCTTGCCCAACAGCAGCGAGAGTGGCATGTCGATGGGCCAGTTGTCGAAATGGCGGTCGTGCAGACGCAAGGTGCGCTCCGCGGTGGACTCGCCCACCACCGCATAGGGACAGCGCTCCCGCCGGCACAGCGCCTTGAAGTCATCGAGACGGGCCGCATCGATCGCCAGCACATAGCGTTCCTGCGCCTCGTTGCACCAGATCTCCATGGGCGACATGCCCGGGTCGTCACAGGGCACCTCCCGCAACTCGAATTCGCCCCCGCAGCCGCCATCGTTGACCAGCTCCGGCAGGGCATTGGAGAGACCACCGGCGCCCACGTCGTGGATGAAGAGGATGGGATTGTCCTCGCCCATCTGCCAGCAGCGGTCGATCACCTCCTGGGCGCGCCGCTCCATCTCCGGATTGGCGCGCTGCACCGAGGCGAAATCCAGATCCTCTGCCGAGGCGCCGGAGGCCATGGAAGAGGCCGCCCCCCCGCCCAAGCCGATCAGCATTGCCGGCCCGCCCAGCACCACCAGGGGCATCCCGGCGGGAAACCCGCCCTTCTCCACGTGCTCGGCGCGGATGTTGCCGATGCCGCCCGCGAGCATGATGGGCTTGTGGTAACCGCGCAGTTCGCCGCCCACCTCCTGCTCGTAGGTGCGGAAATAGCCGCACAGATTGGGACGGCCGAACTCGTTGTTGAAGGCGGCCGCGCCGATGGGCCCCTCCAGCATGATCTCCAGGGCGGAGACGATCCGTTCGGGCTTGCCATGGTCCTGTTCCCAGGGCTGCTCCAGCCCCGGGATGCGCAGGTTGGAGACGGAGAAGCCGCAGAGCCCCGCCTTGGGCTTGCCGCCCCGGCCGGTCGCCCCCTCGTCGCGGATCTCGCCCCCCGACCCGGTCGCCGCGCCGGGATCGGGAGAGATGGCGGTGGGGTGGTTATGGGTCTCGACCTTCATGAGGATATGGATGTCCTCGTCGTGATCGGCATAGACCCCGCTCTCGGGTTCGGGGAAGAAGCGATAGCCCTCGTGGCCGACGATCACCGCCGCATTGTCCTTGTAGGCCGAGAGCACGTTCTCCGGCGACGACTCGGTGGTATGACGGATCATCCGGAACAGCGAATGCGGCTGCCGCTCACCGTCGATCACCCAGTCGGCATTGAAGATCTTGTGCCGGCAGTGTTCCGAATTGGCCTGGGCGAACATCATCAGCTCGACGTCGCTGGGATTCCGACCCAGGTCCCGGAAACTCTCCACCAGGTAGTCGATCTCGTCGTCCGACAGGGCGAGCCCCAGTTCCCCGTTGGCCTGTATCAGGGCCTCCCGTCCGGCGCCCAGCACGTCCACCGTCGTCATGGGGCGCGGTTCGGCGTGCAGGAACAACGCCTCCGCCTCCTCCACAGCGGAAAGGACCACCTCGGTCATGCGGTCGTGCAGCAGCCCTCCCACCGCCTGTCGCTCGGCGGCATCCAGCGACCTGTCTTCCACGAAGTAGGCGATGCCCCGCTCGATACGCTGCACCTTCTCCAGGCCGCAGTTGTGCGCGATGTCGGTGGCCTTGGAGGACCAGGGAGAGAGGGTGCCGGGACGCGGCACCACCAGCAGCATCCCGCCCCGCGGCTCGTGCGACGGCAGATCCGGGCCATAGCGCAGCAGACGCTCCAGCACCCCCATTTCGGCCTCGTCCAGTTCGCCCCGGCATTCGACGAAGTGCCGAAACTCGGCATACAGACCCAGTTCCAGACCGGTGGCCTCGGCAATCCGCCGGACCAGTTTCTGCAGGCGAAACTCGGAAAGTGCGGGGGCACCGCGCAGCGTCAGCATGGGGATCTCTCCGGAGATAGCAGGAAGGAGGCAATGATACTAGGACGCATGGCGCCGAGGCCACAGCGAGGCACGCTCGTGAGTTGTTTCCTGCATCCAGGCTACGGGCTGGCCTGGCGTCGATTGCCGCCGCTCATTCGATGGCGAACCAGCCGCTCACCGTATCCTGTTGCAAAAGGCTCAGTCGCGACTCGATCTCGGGAACCGCCCGGCAGAGGGCGCCACGGGCCAGCTCGGGTCGGTTGTTCTTCTCGCTCAGGTGTCCAGCCACCAGATGCTGCAGCCGGGCGTGGCCGATCTCGCGCAACAGGGCCCCTGCCTGGCCGTTGTTGAGATGCCCATAGTCTCCGCCCACCCGTGCCTGCAGGCGCGGTGGATAGGGGCCCTCGGCCAGCATCTGCAGATCGTGGTTGCACTCCAGCAGCAGACCATCGAGATCCCGGTAACAGCTGGCCACATGCCGGGTAAAGCTGCCCAGGTCGGTGAGCAGTCCCAGACGCCGACCGGCACCCTCGACCACGAACTGAACCGGTTCGCGGGCATCGTGTGGCACCGGCACCGGCTGTATCCGCAATCCGCCGATCCGTACCGACGCGTCATGGCTATTGAACAGGTGCAGCTCCGGCAGCTCGCCGAAATCGCGCGCATGCCAGGTACCGTGACTCATCCAGACGGGCACCTTCAGGGCGCGGGCAACCGCGCCGACCCCGGCTGTGTGATCACCGTGCTCATGGGTGACAAAGAGCGCATCGATATCGCAGGGATCGACCCCGGCCAGCGCACAGCGCCGCCGCAGCTCCTTGAGGGGATAGCCGCAATCGATCAGCAGCAGGGTGCCGTTGCCCCAGACGAGGGTGGCATTGCCGCGGCTGCCACTGCCCAGCGAAAGGAACCGCAGGCTCATCCCGTCCGACCAGCGGCCAAAACCATCCGGCGAATCAGTGCAGCTGTTCCTGCAGCAGTTTCAGAATTCGCTTCGCCGTGGGCGTCTGGTCACGTTGTGACTTGGCATTCAGTACCACCACCTCGGTCGCTCCGTCCCTTGGCTGCAGCTTGATCTGGTACTGGGTCTCACGATCCGGCTTTTCATCGCCCCAGAACTTCAGCTTGGACAACAGCCCACCGCTTTCCTCGGCGGTCGCAGGATCGTTGTAGCGTACATAGTAGACGCCCGCCGAGCGATTACGATCCTCCACCGCAAAGCCGACGCGATCCAGCGCCAACCCCACCAGTCGCCAGGCGCGGGGGAATTCGTCCCCGACCACCAGCTTGACGCCGTCCCGACCCTGCACCAGTTGGGACTGAGGCCTGCGCGCCTTGCGCGCCACCTGCTCACGCTCATCGGCAGCACCCAGGAAGGCCTTGATACGGCGCAACATGATCGCCTCGAGGTTGGGATCGCGTGGCCGCGGCTGCCAGACGGTATTCTCCGCATCGCCCTGGGAATCGGTGACCAGTTTCTCTTCCATGCCATAATGGGTGAGGTAAATCTCGGTCTTGTTGGGGCCGTCCTTCTCCAGGCGTATCCGGTATTGATCACGCAAGCTGGTTTCGTAGAGGCCTTCGAAGACCTTGCGCACCGCTTCCGTAATGAAATCCCGCGAGATGTTCGCACGGTTCTCCAGCCAGGCGGTGCGCATGATGCCCAGTTCGGGATCCTGTTCCTCGAGCAGGATCCCTTGGTCCTGCCAGAACTCGATCAACTTGTCCCATACCGCATCGGCCGGCGCATCCACCACCAGCCAGCGCATGTCGCCATCGCGCATCTCCTTGACCTTGGGATGCTCGGGCAAGACGGCGCCCCCGACGCGGGCACGCCCCTCGATGCCACGCAGCCTTCTGTCGGTGGCATACTCGGAATAACTGGTGGCCACACCGGCAAAGTTATCGGGCACGCTCATGCGATCGTTGAATCGGCGGGAAGTTAGATCCGGCGGTACCTCCAGGTTCTTGCTGGCCTGCTTTTCCCGCTTGTATTCCACTGCCTTGTCGGGCAACACATCGTCGACATTGACGCTGCTACAGCCCCCCACGGAAATCAGCAGAACGATCGACATGGCGATGGCGGGGCATTTTTTCATGGGTGATGTTTCTCCGTGGGAGCCTGTGACTCAGCCCTGAGCGGGGGTGATACCGGCCCGGTGCAAGGCCTCTACGACGGCCGGTTCCGCGTCCGGCGACAGCCAGGTCAGGGGCAGCCGAATACCCCGATCGATCATGCCCATCCAGGCCAGGGCCCATTTCACCGGAATGGGATTCGACTCGACGAACAATGCCCGATGCAGGGCCGCTACCTGGGCATCCAGTTCCGCTGCCAATGCCTCGTCGCCAGCCAGCGCCGCCTGGCACATGCGATGCATGATTTCGGGCGCAACGTTTGCGGTGACCGAGATATCACCATCGGCACCCCGCAGGATCGCCTCGCGCGCAGTGGCATCGTCGCCACTGTAGATGGCGAAGTCGGCCCCGGCGAGCTCGCGGATGCGCGTGATGCGGTCCAGGTCGCCGGTTGCCTCCTTGATGCCCACGATATTGGGCACCTCGGCGAGGCGTGCCACCGTCTCCGGCAGCATGTCTACCGCCGTGCGGCCCGGTACGTTGTAAAGGATCTGGTCGATCTCCACCGCCTCGGCCACCGCCTTGTGGTGGAGATAGAGTCCTTCCTGGGTCGGCTTGTTGTAATAGGGGGTCACCAGCAGGCAGGCGTCGGCC
>RFHJ01000147.1 GCA_003696905.1 Gammaproteobacteria bacterium
TCAATCGCTGTAAGCGATTGATTTTGAAGCCAGCCGCAAACCGCGTTTGCGGCGCAGCGTACCCTGATAAAGCCAAGGATGGCTTTTATCAGGGTTTCCTTATATTAGCGCCGATCACAGACCGATCAATTCTCCATGCACGCCATGCGCCTCGACCTCGTTCAACAGCATCATCGGGTCGGTGTCTTCCGGATCGAAGTCTATGAGCATGAGATGACGCGCGTTCTCATGCACACAAGCACTATAGATACCTGATAGGCGCGACAAATCCCGCTCCAGCCCATGAATCTGCTCATCATCCAGCTCTTCATCGATGTGTACCACTACATCCGCGCAATGATTGGACATCGTCTTACCCTCCCGACAGGCAGGCGGCCGAGCAGTCATCCGGATACCGACGCCAGTGGCCACCTGTTGTTCACAGGGGCTTAAATAGACCACCGATTGCACGACCGCCATGCGGAATAACCCGAACGCGCCCCCCATCACCGCTCACCCCCCTCGTGAACCCCGTTCCCAGGCACCACTGGCGCGCTGCAAGGCCCGCAGCTGTTCGTTCTCTGCCTTGAGCCTGCGGTAACTTCTGACCAGACGACGAATCTTGCGTCGTTTCTCCTGGAAGTCGTCGTCCATGGCCTCTTCTATGGCTTTCTCGGCCTGACGCAGCCATTTTCGGACCTGCTCTTCCGGGAGGCCATAGTCGCGCGCCGCCTCTGCCGGCTCCCTGGCTCCCGACAACAGCTCCAACACCAGCGCCGCACGACGACGCGGCGTCCAGTAGGCCGCATCGATCCGGTCTCGCGACCCTGCTTCAACGTCTTCCCCCTGTTTCGTTCGCTGCCCTCGCCAGCGGCGCATCGGACTGTGCCGACCATGGATGACGATCAGCAATGCAGGCAGGAACAGCAGGTCGAACAGCAGCGCGGTCGCCAGACCGATCGCCGTCAGCAGCCCGAAGTTGCGTGTCGGCACGAAGTCCGAGGCGGTAAGGACGAGAAACTGGGCCGACAGGATGCAGGTGGTAATAATCACCGCCCGACCGGCACCTCGATAGGTGCGAACCAATGCCAATGTTGGCGAAGTCCCCTGCGCCACTCGATGCCTGAAGCCGTCATACATGTGTATGGTGTCGTCCACGGCAATCCCAACCGCGATGCTGGCAATCATGGCTGTCGCCATGTCGAGCCAGATCCCGAGTACACCCATGATGATGAAGATGACCAGGATAGGAGACAGATTCGGAACCATTCCCAGCACCGCCGTTTCGCCGGAGCGGAACAGCAACCACATGAAGAGAAAAATGAGGGCCAATGCACCGACCAGGCTCCATACCTGGCCGGTGACCAGCAGATCCTCCATGTCCGCGAACAGACGCCCCATGCCGGCTATTTGCCAGCGCATCTGGCCTCCCACGTGCTCTCGCAGATAGCCGCGTGCCCGATCGATCAATGCCGCTATCTCGTTGGCACTGTGGACGTTCAGATTCACCATGACCTGCGCGTGCCGAAAATCCCGGTCAACCACGTCATAGAGATCGTCGCCGTCATAGATGAAAAGGTATTGGCTGATCAGTTCCCGACTTTCCGGGAGCCTCCTGAACTCCGCCTTTTCCGCGTTGAAAGCCCAGTGCATCTCTTCGATGAAATCCACCGGGCTGAGGGTTCGGTCGACCTCCGGCTGATCCGCCAGCCAACGCTGAAAGTCCCTGACCAAGGCCAGTTTGCCGGGATCTTTCAACGCATCGCGCTGTTCCCCTTCAAATGCCACCGCCAACGGCATGGTACCCACGAGCTTTTCATCGATCCGCCGCGTAGCGGCACGTATCGGATGATCCGGCTCGAAGAACCGCTGCAGATTGGTTTCTACCTTCAAATTCGCGAGCTGCGGCGAGGCAATCGCCAGGATGGCGAGAATCAGCCCGATCACCCACCCCGGATGTCGCAGCCCCGTTCGGTACATGCGGGAGACCGCCTGATCAAGCAGACTCGCACTCCCGGAAACCCGGGGCCAGGGACGGCCATCCCAGCGCACCACGATCTCCGGAAGCACCCGGTAGACCACCAGGTAGGTGAGCAACACGCCCGCTGCCGATATCAGCCCCAGGGTACGAATCGGGATGATTTCACTGGTTCCCAACGACGCCAGTCCCGCTGCCGTGGTCAAGGCCGCAAAGAGCGCAGGTCTTTCCACTTCCGCCACCGCCTTGCGTACCCGCGCCTCACCCGCGATTCCCAGGCGTGAGCACATGACCAAGGCGTTGAACAAATGCACCAATGCCGCCACCGTCAATGCGGACAACAGGGGTGGGATGATGGAAGTGACCAGCGTAAAGGGTTGTTGAACGAGCACGTAGAGGGCAATGGTGGAATTGACGACCACCCCGATGGCAACTCCCGCCAGAACCACCGCCAGCCAGCGGCGAAACAGCCACCAGATGAACAGCAACTCGATGATGATCGTGCTGGGGATGAAAATCATGTTGTCGTGCAACATCGACCGCAGCTCTGCGACGTCGACGGGGATCTGTCCCGCCACCGCGGTGAGATAGCCGCCGAGTCTATGATCCCGCACCGTCTGCAGAATCCGTTCTTCGAGGGACAGCCGTTCCAGGCTGTTGTTCGCTCTATCCGGAATCACGACCATCGCCACTGCATCTCCGGCGAGAGACACCAGTGCACGTCGCGCAAAACGGTCCTGAACGATCCGTCGACGCCGCTGTTCCGGTGTCGTGCGATCGAGCCGCCGCACATCGATAAGCGGCTCCACCACGAATTCATCCTCGGTGCCGGATATGTGATCCTGATTGGTGAGGGCGAGCACTTCGTGGACCGCGGGCAGCTGCTCCAATGCCTTGGCTACGGCATCGTAGGCCTTCAGAAACCCGTCCGAGAACAACGCCACCCCTTCGAACAGCAGGACGTAGACCTGATCATTGGGAAAATACTTGCGCAGTTCCCTGTCTGCCAATACCGCGGGCTCCCGGTCCGGAAAGTAGACAGTCGGGGCATTGTCGATATTCAGCTTCAGCAATTGGGTGGAGGGAAGGACGATGAAAAGGACGAGGAAGAGTATGCTCAGATAACGCCGCCATGGCTGATTGCGAACAAACCCCAACAACCCCTCGTCTCGCGGGTCGGAAAGGACAATCTGGATGACATCCTCACCATCGAATCGGGTGCGGTAGGCATTGCAGCGCGCACCGAGCGGAAGGTCATTGGCTCGCCGAAGGATCAACTCCGCACCGGGATGTCGCCGATCGGTACCGGCACTCCGAGATGCCTTGCCGAGCAGGTCTCTCAGCGCGTCGTGATCGACCTCTGCCACCAACTCGAGCAGAGGACGGCCGGCCACATCGTCCAGTTCCGAATAGCCCAGTCGATCGAGCAAGGCCCGGTTCGCGAAACGCACCAGACCCCCTCTTACGATCAAGGTCGGGCGTGGCGAGTCCTGCAGTCGACTCTTACTGGACGTCGCCTTGCTCACTTCGGGGTCGCCTTCAGAACTTGGCCCGCCAGCCCAGATTCAACGAACCGTGCTCCTTGTGGAACCCGCCGAGCGTCTCCGCATCTCCGTCGAAATAGTGCAGGGCCAGGTAGAGCTCGTGAGGCTCCCATCCGAGGAAACTGATCTCCGGGTTGATATAGACATCCTTGGCGTCGAGGCCGAGATAGAAGTCGAGTGAGGCCCGCCAGCGCTCCCGATCGAAGGGAACCTCGACCTCCCCGTTGATATTGTAGATATCGGTGCGTTCGAGAATCGACGGCGCATCCAGCCGGTTGCTGCCCATCAGCTGGAGGTTGACTCGCGTATCTCCGTCGCCCGGATGCAGCTCCACGCCCATTCCCCAGGCCACCGATTCGGTCGTCGTATAGCTCAAGTCACTGCGGGTCGCCGGCACATCGCTATCGAATACGAGTTCGCCTCGCCAGGTGGCGCCCATCGCATCGACCGCGGCATCGACGCCATAGGTCCAACTGCGCGGATACTCGGTCTTGAACGAGGCACCCAGGCTACGATAATAGGGAACCGATTGGCGCGTATGAGCCACGGTGAGCCCCACATCGCCAAAATCGGGGCTGGCGGTAAAGCGCACACCGAAACCTCCGTCCCCATCCGGCTCATCCTCGACGATGTTCGCCGCCTGCACCGCAGCCGGAGGAATGTCAGCCGGATCGATACCGATGATTCGCCCCCGACGCTTGTCGATCGGATACCAGATACTCTGCTGATCTGGCAGTTCGGCGCCACGAAAATCGGCTAGCCAAACGATATCGAGCCGCCCCTCGCCCAGATCGGTCTCCAGACGAACCATAGGCGCCGAGCGCCTTCGATCCTCCACATTGTCCAGAATGAAACGGGTCAGATCGGCAACACTCACCCGATCGGACAGCGGAATCTCATCCATCCTTCCCCAGATCACGGTATCCGCTCCTATCGTGAGACGGAGATGAGCGTTACGATAGCGGACGAAGCTGTCGCCATAGTCCGCCTTCAGCTCGGACCATCCAGTCCCCGCATCTTCATCGTATCCATCGATACGTGCCGCCAGCCTGACTTCCCAATTCGCGTCCGGATACCACTGAATTGAGGCCGCCAGTTTCCCGTAGAAGGTACGGTCTGCAGCAGAATCAGTGCGTAACTGCTGTCCATACTCCAGCCAGGCCTCGTCCAGCCCGATCCTCAATGAACGCTGTTCCTGCTCGTCGCGATCAGCCACCTCTTCCCCAACAGGCGCCTCGCCGCCATCTTCGATCGTCAGGCCTTCGGGCTCCAGCGACTCTTGCATGTCGCCATCGATCTGAATCTCGGTCTCATTCTCTTCCCCATCGATGGCAATCCCTTCCTCAATGGCAATTTCCTCATCCGCGCCGGCCTCATCCGACCCAGTCGCCGCAATGCCTCCTCCCGGTATCCAAAGCGCCGGGCAAAACAGCAGCCAGACAAAGGCTCCATCAAGTGTCGGTTTCATGAGATCCTTCCCTGCAATGATCTGGTTTCTACCATTTGTTTCATGTGATTCGGCGTTGGCGTTCCCGGGAGCGGGTACAGACACCTCCACACCCGACGGAGTCGCTGCCCTGCCTCCTACGGTGCATATGCGAGCCCCGCGCGCTCATCCGCCAGGCTGCGGCTGGTAAACAGGCCATCAGGAAGTTTCTGATTATACTTCACCCGGGTATAACGAATACGGGTTCGGTGACCACTCTCCAGATCCTTCATCACACTGTCCATCACGGTCCAGACGCCCTGAACCTTGCGAATCCGCCTGGCCTGTAGCCGCTTGACTGGCTTGCTGGAATGGGCCTGATAGAAGTCTACGCGCAGTGCCAACAACGACTTGGGATGGATCCAGCTTACCCGCTTGGTGTAGACGGAGTTGTCGGGATCGACGGGTACGCTTTCGAGGACCTTGCATACGATTTTCCCAAGCTTGCGCTTCCCCAGATATCGGTGGCGATCCATCTCCACCTCACGATCACGCAGATCCTCGAAATAGACATCGGAACCAACGAATCGCCCACCTTTGCGACTCGCCGAGATGCGACGTACCCGCCCAAGTGCCGGCAGATAGAGCCATTGCTCGCTCTTGTCACCTGGGTGATCTCGCGTCAGTACGGCGACCCCCCGGACATCGGCCGGTTTCAGAAAACGCGTCAACGACCAGCGCTCTCCCGGCCGTTTCTGCACATGGAATACAAGCATCTCGCGCGAGCGCGGCTTGCTGCCTCGCTCGCGCAGAGTCATGATCGCCCGCCCGGCGAAATCGTCGCCACGCGGGGCATCATAAACCTGACGAGCCAGCGCCAGTCCCTGTTCCTCGGCGGAACCTGCCAGCACAATACCATTCAGAAAGACAACGCCCAGCAGGACCAGCCATGCCACCCCTTTTCTGTTGTATCTGATATTCATCCTGGACTCCTCAACGGGAAAGACAGGCGGACGGCCTGTCGGGCGCGCTGCACCGGTAACCTATCGGCCACTCAGCGGCCGGACTTGACCGTCTGTCGCAAGAATTTGCAGGAGCGCATGAAACAGCTCCCTCCGGAAGGCGACAAAACGGCCCCAGGGGACCAGTTCGACAAGCGCGACTCATCGCTGTCCGCGGATCGGCAACCAGCCAGCATCGAGCCGACATCGGGGCACCACGGCAGCGCCAACATCCGCGCCCGGCCTCCACTCCCGCAGCATAGCACCACTCGATTGCTCCGCTTGTGGCCTCTCGCACTTCCCCAAACCCGGTCGCAAAATGCCTTTGGCTCAAGCAGTCAGGCTATCCGTCCAAGTGTCGTATCATTCGCCGCAGCGGCGCGCTGCCTGACTGCCCTTCGGCCTTGCGCGACTACTTCGTTCAACCCGACCAAGACCGCCATTGCATCACCGTCCGAAAAAACGCTTTGGTCAGAATTTCCTGCACGACCCGGTCGTCATCGGCAAGATCGTGAAGGTGATTGCAGCCAAACCCGGCGATCACCTGGTCGAGATCGGTCCCGGGCAGGCGGCCTTGACCATACCGCTGCTGCAAGCCGTCGGCGAGATGGACGCCATCGAGATCGACCGTGACCTGGCGCCGCTGATCCAGGATGCCTGCGCTCCACATGGGATTTTGCACCTCCATAATGTGGATGCACTCACGTTCGACATCCATGAACTGCGCAGGGACCAGCGCCCCCTGCGCATCGTGGGCAACCTGCCTTACAATATCTCCACGCCCATCCTGTTCCATCTCCTGGACTACCGCGACGATATCCAGGACATGCACTTCATGCTGCAAAAGGAGGTCGTCGAGCGCATGGCCGCCGACCCCGGCAGCAAGACCTATGGACGGCTATCGGTCATGCTGCAGGCCTATTGCAAGGTGGAGCGTTTGTTCGATATCGGGCCCGGCGCCTTCAAGCCGGCACCCAAGGTGGACTCGAGCATCGTGCGACTCACTCCGCTGCCAGAGAAGGTGGTCGGCATCGCCGATCCTCAGGCGTTCGCGGAACTGGTACGCCGCGCCTTCTCGCAGCGACGCAAGACCCTGCGCAACAACCTGAAGGGCATGCTCTCCGGCGAGCAGATCAAGGCCCTCGGCGTCGATCCAGGAGTACGCCCGGAGACACTCGATGTCTCCGCATTCAAGCGTCTGGCCTCGGCGACGATAAAGATCCCCTAGGGAAACCCTGATAAAAGCCATCCTTGGCTGTATCAGGGTACGCTGCGCCGCAAACGCGGTTTGCGGCTAGCTTCAAAATCAATCGCTTTCAGCGATCGATTTTGGCGGCTTGTCCCTGAGCCGCGGAAGGTCTGAATTTTTCAGACCTTCCCTAGGAGCCCCACCAACGACGGGGAAATGCGCTAGGAAGCCCGTTCCAGTCTATACTGGCGCTCAAATTTTGAGGAACCCACCATGCCCCACAGTGGAGAATACCTGGCCCCCTGGGAGCGCACGCTCGAGCGCATCCTGACTCCCTTCGAGGAATTCATCCACCGTCAGACGACCATGGGCATACTACTGATGGCCTGTGCGGTCATTGCCCTGGTAATCGGCAACTCACCTTTGGCTACCGCCTACCACCACCTGATGGAGGTCGAGGTGGGCTTCTTCTCGGGCAGTTGGCGGATCGAGCACAGCGTTCACCACTGGATCAACGACGGCCTGATGACGCTGTTCTTCTTCGTGGTGGGCCTCGAGATCAAACGCGAGGTGCTGGTGGGTGAACTGTCGAGCATACGCCAGGCCATACTGCCCATCATCGCCGCTATCGGCGGCATGGTAGTCCCCGCCCTGATCTATGCCGCGCTCAATGCGGGCACCGAAGGTGCACGGGGCTGGGGAATCCCCATGGCGACTGATATCGCCTTTGCAGTGGGTGTCATGGCGCTCCTGGGCAACCGGATTCCGAAGGCATTGTTGACCTTTCTCGTTGCACTGGCCATCGTCGACGATCTGGGCGCCGTCACGGTCATTGCCCTGTTCTATACCGACGCCCTCGACTTCCAGTATCTGGGCGCCGCCGCGCTGATCTTCGGCGGATTGGTGGTGCTCAACCGAATGGGGGTCCGCAAGCCGCTGCCCTACTTCCTGCTGACGGTCCTCCTGTGGATGGCCTTCGAAGGATCCGGCATACACGCCACCGTGGCCGGCATCTTCGCCGCCTGGACCATCCCGGCGCGGCCTCGCTTTGGCACTCACGCATTCCTCGATCGGATGCAATCCCTGCTGGATCAATTCGCCAGGGAGGACCGGGCCGGTGAACCGCTGGTGCGCAACGCCCCGCAGACGGCCACCCTGTGGAAGATATCGCAGACCGTTTCGCTCAGCGTATCGCCGCTGCAGCGTCTGGAGAGCAACCTGCACCTGCCCGTCACCTATCTGGTGATACCGCTGTTCGCGCTCGCCAATGCGGCCATCATGCTCACCAGCGAAAGCATGGCCCAGGCAGCCGCGGGCAGTGTGGCGCCAGGCATCCTGCTGGGCCTGGTCGCAGGTAAGCTGCTCGGGGTAGCGGGCAGCGTTTGGCTCGCTCTGCGCCTTGGCGTGGGCCAGCTGCCTGAAAGAGTCACACAAAGCCACATGATCGGCGCAGGCCTGCTCGCGGGGATCGGTTTCACCATGTCGATCTTCATCGCCGACCTCGCCTTCTACGGCAATGGCCCGCTGATCAACGCCGCCAAGATGGGCATATTGGCGTCGTCATTGCTTGGGGGTGTCGCCGGCTACGCCTGGCTGCGCTGGATGGTGCCGGCAGCGAAATTCTGAGCGCGACTCACGGGGATCGGGGTCAGATCAGCCCCCTGCGGCGGCTATCCGAAACTCGCGGCCCACGAGGTGTTCGGCACGCCGGATCAGGCCGGTCTTTTCCCAGACATCAAGCTGCTGGCGTACTCTGGGCATCACCTGGCGCAGATCCATGCCCGGCCGGATGGCAGACGAATAGAGCAGCCGAATCAGCAGATAATCCAGTCCTGTCAGTCGTTCATTTTCAGTAAGGTCGCTGAACACGGTGTGACGGGCGAACTTCGAGTCGTTGATGAGGCCGAGCAACTGCGTCACCTCTTCGACGATGCAGGCCTCGAGCTTTCCTTCCGCCTCGGTTCGCTCAACGGGGATCACGACGGTACCGTGCACGATCTCTGCCCGATCGTTGTAGCGAATGGCCCCCATGCAGTAACTCAACGGCATCTTCTGCTGCGCCAAAGACGGCATCTCGCGCCGCATCAGACCGCTCAGTTCTCTTTCGGCGGCAAAGAAAACCAGGACATTGGCATCCTTGCGCTGACTCACCAGCCGGGTGGGCAGGCGTGCTATGTCTCCAAGCCGCTGCAGGTGCTGGCGTAACAGACGGCGCTGCGTCTGTTCATCGCCGGCACTGCTATAGACCCAGACTCTCAGGGGAGAGGCCCAGCGCTTGATCACCGGCCTCACCTTTTCCTCCGCATACTCGGCCTTGAGCGCGATGTCGTAGAAACTGCGTTCGATATAACGCTTGTCCTGCCAGTATTGAGGCGCTGCGGCTATCGATTGGACACTCCACAGCAGGCACAGTACCAAGCCGCAAGACCAGGGTCGGCAAAAGAAGGGAAGGGATCGACGCATGGCGTTGGTTTCCTCGCTTGCTACGCGAACTACCAACTCAATCTAGTGCCAGAAAATCCCTTTTACAACAATCATTTACAAAAGGTGAATTAATAATATTCGAATGTTGTCGGATGGCCCGCCTACAAGCGGAGCAAGATTGGCCACCCGGGGCCACGAAACGACTCGGCAACTAAAGCCAGGTGCGGATCAGTCGTCCGCAGCCCCAAGGGGAGGCATTCAGAACGGGATATCGTCGTCGTAGCTGTTGTCCACCGGCGGTGGTACGGCAGTTGCGGGCCCCTGGCTCTGCGCCGATTGCTGGCTCTGTGGGCGGGACGCAAATTCCGCGCTGCCCCCACCGCGGGAGTCGAGCATCTGCATCTGGTCGGCGATGATCTCGGTGGTATAGCGGTCATTGCCCTGCTGATCCTGCCACTTGCGGGTCTGCAGCCTTCCCTCCAGGTAAACCTTCGAGCCCTTGCGCAGGTACTCACCGGCAATCTCTGCCAGACGACGGAACATCACCACCCGATGCCACTCGGTGCGTTCCTGCTGCTCGCCTGTGTTCTTGTCCTTCCAGGTCTCGGAAGTGGCCACGGTGATGTTGCACACCGCGCCCCCATTGGGCATGTAGCGGACCTCCGGATCCTGCCCCAGATTGCCGATCAATATGACTTTGTTGACGCCTCTGCTGGCCATTTCGCCTCCTCGGTTGATAACACCGCCCCCTCCCTGGAACGGCTCGTCTCGACAGCTATGTCAGGTGTGAAGATGTTACGCCGGCGCACCAACAATTGCATCTACCGCCGCGGACTCATAGCGGTCGCGGTCCACCTTGAGGTAGGCCACGCCCTCCTCCGGCACCACCACCGCCTCCACCACGCCGGGAGCGGACCGCAGTTCGTGTGCCAGCCGCGCCGGATCCGCCAGGGCCGCCTGCGGCAGATGCAGCAGCTCACTCCCGTAACGTCCCGGGCGACGCATGCCCGCCGCCGTCAGCAGCCATACCAGGGCCACCATGCTCCCCAGCAGGAAGACCGCCATCACCCCTTCGTGCTGGTGTACCCAGCCACCTAGCGCACCACCGACGAAGGCGCCGGCGAACTGGGAAGTGGAATAGACCCCCATGGCCGTTCCCTTGGCATCGGCTGGGGCCGTTTTGGACACCAGTGAGGGGAGGATCGCCTCCAGGAGATTGAAAGCGACGAAGAAGACGGCCACGCCCAGCACAAGGGGCCAGAAACCGTGGCCAAAGCGCCAAAGCGCCAGCTGTGTCAACCCCAGGGTGCCGACCGCACCGAGAAAGATCTCCTTCATCCGCCCCTTCTTTTCGGCGACGATGACGAAGGGCACCATGCCAACAATAGCGATGAGCATGATCGGCAGGTAGACCAGGGCATGGTCCTCTGGAGCCACCCCGACATCACGGAGCACCAGCGGAACTGCCAGGAACAGCGAGGTGAGCATCAGGTGCAGCGAGAAGATACCCAGATCGAGGCGCAGCAGCTCCAGGTTGGCAAGAACACGTCGGAACATCGCCGGCACCGGCTCGGCATCGCGGTGCACCGTGCTGCGCATCGGCGTCGGCACCACCCAGGCAATCATGGCCATGCCCAGCATTGCCAGCCCCGCGGTCACCCAGAAGATGCCAGGCACACCGATCCAGGCATTCAGTGCGGGGCCGACGATCATCGCCAGCATGAAGGAGGCGCCGATGGTCATGCCAATGGTCGCCATCACCTTGGTGCGTTGCTCCTCGCGGGTCAGGTCCGCCGCCAGCGCCATGATCGCGGCCGCGACCGCACCGCTGCCCTGCAGCGCCCGCCCGATGATGATCCAGTGGATCTCGCTGGCGTTTGCCGCCACCAGGCTGCCGATGGCGAACAACGCCAGCCCACCCAGGATCACTGGCTTGCGCCCGATACGGTCCGAGAGCAGCCCAAAAGGAATCTGCAAAATGGCCTGGGTCAGGCCGTAGATCCCGATGGCCAGACCGGTGAGAAAGGGGGTCGCACCGGGCAGATCCTCGGCGAACAGGGCGAACACCGGCAGGATCAGGAAGAGCCCCAGCATGCGGAAGCCGTAGACCCCCGCCAACCCCAGCGCCGTTCGCCGTTCTGCCGCTGTCATGCCGGCATCGCTTTCCGAATGCTGCATCCTATTGCTCCTGTGACATGACTGACAAAGGGTTGATTCTACCCCGTTTGCGACCACCGGCTCATGGCCGATTGTCGTTAGGCACTGCCAGAATCCAGGACCCTTCAGCTAACCCCATAAGCTTGCGAAAGGTGGAGCGGGTACGTGCTCCAATCGATTCAGATCACGTCATCCTGGACCAGACTCGGTTGCGGCTATTCCGAAACGGCCGACTCCCGTAGAATTGTCTGGTTTCGCTCATTGCCGGCTACCCGATGGAAACTATTCACATCCAGGGTGCGCGCACCCACAATCTCAAGAACATCGATCTCGACCTGCCGCGCGACCGCCTGATCGTGATCACCGGACTGTCCGGCTCCGGCAAGTCCTCCCTGGCCTTCGACACCATCTATGCGGAGGGACAGCGCCGCTATGTGGAGTCGCTGTCCGCCTATGCACGCCAGTTCCTGTCGATGATGGAAAAGCCGGACGTGGATCACATCGAGGGACTCTCGCCGGCAATCTCCATCGAGCAGAAGACCACCAGCCACAACCCGCGGTCGACGGTGGGAACCATCACCGAGATCTACGACTATCTGCGCCTGCTGTTCGCCCGCGTGGGCACCCCGCGCTGCCCCAGGCACGGCGAGCCGCTCGAGGCACAGACGGTGAGCCAGATGGTCGACCAGGTACTGGCCCTGCCGGAAGGGAGCAAGCTGATGCTGCTGGCCCCGGTGGTCAGCGAGCGCAAGGGCGAATACCAACGCCTGCTAGGCGAACTGCATGCCCAGGGCTATATCCGTGCCCGCATCGATGGCGACATCTACGAACTCGACGAGCCACCAGAGCTGGAGCTGCACAAGAAGCACACCATCGAAGTGGTGGTGGACCGCTTCAAGGTGCGGCCGGACCTGCGTCTGCGCCTCACCGAATCCTTCGAGACGGCATTGAGATTGTCCGAAGGGTTGGCTCGTGTGGCCTGGATGGACGAAGCGCACGACGAATTACTGTTCTCGGCCAATTTCGCCTGCCCGATATGCGGCTACAGTATCGAGGAGCTGGAACCCCGGCTCTTCTCTTTCAACAACCCCGCCGGAGCCTGCGAGAGCTGCGACGGGCTTGGCGTCGAGCAGTTCTTCGATCCGGCGAAGGTGGTCACCAATCCCGCCCTGTCACTCGCCGGCGGTGCCATTCGTGGATGGGACCGGCGCAACGCCTATTATTTCCAGATGATCCGCTCCCTTGCGGCGCACTATGGTTTCGATCCCGAGACCCCCTGGGAAGATCTGCCAACGAAGATCCGCGATGTCATCCTCCACGGCAGTGGACGGGAGGCCATCGAGTTCACCCATTTCAATGAACGCGGGCGGGTGGTGAAGAAGACCCACCCCTTCGAAGGGGTGCTCAACAACATGCAGCGCCGCTACCGCGAGACCGAATCCAATGCGGTGCGCGAGGAGCTCGCCCGTTACATCTCCCACCAGCCCTGTCCGGCCTGCCAGGGCACGCGGCTCAACGAGGCGGCACGCAATGTGTTTGTCGCCGACCGGCGCCTGCCCGATATCACCGCCCTCTCCATCGAACGCAGCCTGGCCTGGTTCGAACGACTGAGCCTGCCGGGACACAAGGGCGAGATCGCCGCCAAGATCGTCAAGGAGATCCGCGACCGCCTGCAGTTCCTGGTCAATGTCGGGCTCAACTATCTCACCCTGGATCGCAGCGCCGAGACCCTCTCCGGCGGCGAGGCGCAGCGGATCCGGCTCGCCAGTCAGATCGGTGCCGGCCTGGTAGGGGTGATGTATGTGCTCGACGAGCCGTCGATCGGTCTGCACCAACGTGACAACGAGCGGCTGCTGAACACCCTGACTTACCTGCGCGACCTGGGCAACACGGTGATCGTGGTGGAACACGACGAGGAGGCCATTCGCCGCGCCGACCACGTGGTGGACATCGGCCCCGGCGCGGGCGTGCACGGCGGCCACATCGTGGCCCAGGGCACACCGCGACAGATCGAACAGTCCGAGGGCTCTTTGACCGGCGCCTACCTGGCCGGGCGGGAACGGATCGAGGTGCCCGCTGCGCGCACCCCACGCGACCCCAAGCGCCTCCTCCGCCTCGAAGGAGCCACCGGCCACAACCTGCAGGACGTGACCCTGGAGATCCCGGTAGGATTGTTCACCTGCATCACCGGCGTCTCGGGCTCGGGCAAGTCGACCCTGATCAACGACACCCTCTATCCCCTGGCGGCCAATCGCCTCAACAAGGCCAACCACGATGTCGCACCTTACGGATCCATTTCCGGGCTCAAGCACTTCGACAAGGTGGTGGATATCGATCAGTCGCCCATCGGTCGCACACCCCGCTCCAACCCGGCCACCTACACCGGCCTGTTCACCCCCATCCGCGAGCTATTCGCGGGGGTACCCGAAGCCCGCTCGCGCGGCTACACCCCGGGCCGCTTCAGCTTCAACGTAAAAGGGGGGCGCTGTGAGGCCTGCCGCGGCGACGGCGTGATCAAGGTCGAGATGCACTTCCTGCCCGACATCTATGTCCAGTGCGACGTCTGCAAGGGCCGCCGCTACAACCGCGAGACCCTGGAGATCCGCTACAAGGGAAAGTCCATCGACGAGGTACTCGACATGACCGTGGAACAGGCCCTCGAATTCTTCGACGCCGTTCCCGCCATTCGCCGCAAGCTGCAGACCCTGATGGACGTGGGCCTCAGCTACATCACCCTGGGCCAGAACGCCACCACCTTGTCCGGTGGCGAGGCGCAGCGGGTCAAGCTGTCGCGAGAGCTGTCCAAGCGGGATACCGGCAACACCCTCTACATCCTCGACGAGCCCACCACCGGCTTGCACTTCCACGACGTGAAGCAGCTGCTGAGCGTATTGCATCGCCTGCGCGACCACGGCAATACCGTGATCGTGATCGAGCACAACCTGGACGTCATCAAGACCGCCGACTGGATCATCGACCTGGGACCCGAGGGCGGAGAAGGCGGAGGACAAATCATCGCCACCGGCACCCCGGAAGAAGTGGCGCAGATGGAACACTCTCACACCGGGCGATTCCTGAGGCCGGCGTTGGAGCCACAGAAGCGTTGATAAACCGCAAAGGACGCAAAGGTACGCGAAGAATTGCTTGGTTACTTCGGGAGCCCGTACTTTCTTCCCAATATTGCTTGGGAACGGATCAGCGAAGATGTGCGCACTCACCGCACCGCCCCCCGCTGATATTTCCAGTAGGCAATCACCACAGGCGTCAATAAGTCGCGGTTCGCTGGGCTGTTCTTTTAAAAACGTTGCGCGCCTTCGCGTCCTTTGCGGTTAAATGCGGGCCCGCCGCGTCGCAGATAGCATACTTTCGCGCCATTGATCCTTCATTCAGAGACCCGGACGGGATCACCCACCTTCAGTCCCAGCAGTTCAGCCGCGCTGCCCTGGTTCACCGACAGCTCCACCAGGCCAAGGGCATTGACGTGCCAAAAGGGTGCGCCGACCGGGCGCTCGCCGAAGGTTCTCGCCCAGCGCAATCGATGAATCCCGACGACGATCTCGGCTTCGGTCGACAGCGTCGCCCCCCGCCTGCCGGTGATCAGGTTGCCGAAACGGTCGACATAGACTACCTCGTCAAGGTCTTGGGGCCATTCGTGACCGATACAGGATTTCGCTGATATCACATGTCCGGCCACCGCCAGCCCCTGGGCGAGGCGGAGTGCCGCTGGCACGAACCAATCACGGCCATGAAAAGTGGCGGAAATCTCGGTGGGCATCCAGTCAATGGCGACGATTCGCTCCGCCTCCTGCAACAGCGGGGCGAACAGGCCGTTGTCGGGCCCGATCAGCCGGCGTCCACACCAATGCAGGATCAGGCCGCGGCGTTGCGTTCCCACGCCGGGGTCGACCACCCCGATGACGATACCTCCCTCCGGGACCCAGGGAAGCTGGGAGGCCAGGAGCAACCCCCCGCCCTGCGGCCGGAAGGGCGGCACATCATGCTGCAAGTCAATAACATCCGCACCAGGGCAGGCCGCCGCGATCTGCAGATGCAGATGACCCACATAGGGCCCCTCGAGACCGTAGTCGGTAAACAGAATGAACGGAGGCCAGGACATGGGGACATATTAACCCGTACCCCGCCAACCGGCCCACGCGCCTGAAAAGTTCGAAAAAAAAAGCCGGGGCTTGCCCCGGCCTTTTTCTCGTTCGTACGGTCGCAATCTATTCGGCAGCGGCCGCCTCTTCCATCTCGCCCTCTTCTGCGACGACCGGACGATCCACCAGTTCCACGTAGGCCATGGGCGCCTTGTCGCCAGGGCGATAACCGCACTTGAGGATGCGCAGATAACCGCCGGGGCGCTCCTTGTAGCGAGGCCCCAGCTCGTTGAACAGCTTGGCCACGGCGGCCTGGTCACGCAGGCGCGCAAAGGCGAGGCGCCGCTTGGAGACACTGTCCTCCTTGGCCAGCGTGATCAAGGGCTCTGCCACCCGACGCAGTTCCTTGGCCTTGGGCAGGGTCGTCTTGATCAGCTCGTGCTCGAACAGGGAAACCGCCATGTTGCGGAACATGGCCTTGCGATGTGCGCTGTTACGGTTCAGCTGCCGTCCGGATTTGCGATGACGCATGGGTCGACTTCCTAAAAGCTTGTTTGAAAGAGAACGCTGTTGTCAGCGTGCCATCAGTTCTTCGAGGTTCTCGGGCGGCCAATTCTCCAGGCGCATGCCGAGCGACAGCCCCCGAGTGGCGAGCACATCCTTGATCTCGGTAAGCGACTTCTTGCCCAGATTCGGCGTCTTGAGCAACTCCACCTCGGTGCGCTGAATCAGATCGCCGATCAGGAAGATGTTCTCCGCCTTCAGACAATTGGCTGAGCGGACCGTGAGTTCCAGGTCATCCACCGGACGCAACAGGATCGGGTCGATCTGCGGCTCGTCCTTTTTCGTCTCCGGTTCCACCACCGTGGTCTGATCCAGGTTCACGAAGGCACTTAGCTGATCCTGCAGAATGGTGGCCGAATGCCGCACCGCGTCCTCGGGGTCGATGGTGCCGTCCGTTTCGATATCCAGAACGAGCCGATCCAGGTCGGTCCGCTGTTCCACACGCGCGGCCTCTACCCCATAGGCCACCCGACGAATCGGGCTATAACTCGCATCCAGCTGCAGACGGCCGATCGGGCGATCCTCGCCTGCCGCTCCTTCGCGGTTTGAAGCCGGCTCGTAACCACGACCCCGCTCCACCTTGATGTTCATGTTCAACTCGCCTTTGTCGGTGAGATGTGCGATCACATGCTCGGGGTTGGCAATCTCCACCCCGTGAGTGAGCTGAATGTCCCCAGCGGTCACCGTGGCAGGACCCTTGACGTTGAGCGCGAGCATCGCCTCGTCACGGTCTTCCATCACGATCGCCAGATCCTTTAGGTTGAGCAGGATCTCGAGGACGTCCTCCTGCACCCCCTCGATGGCGCTGTATTCATGGAGCACGCCTTCGATCTCGGCCTCGGTCACGGCACACCCGGGCATCGAGGAGAGCAGGATGCGACGCAAGGCATTGCCGAGGGTATGGCCGAAGCCGCGTTCCAGCGGCTCGAGCGACACCTTTGCATGACGATCGTTGATCGTCTCCACGTTGACAATACGCGGCTTCAGGAACTCGTTGACCGAACCCGTCATGGATCACCCTCTATCTGAATGTCGGTGCAAAAGACGCTGATTACTTCGAATACAGTTCGACGATCAGCTGCTCGTTGATCTCGGCCGGGAGTTCTGCGCGATCGGGGTAGCGCTTGAACACCCCCTTCATGGCGTTGGTATCCACCTCGACCCACTCGGGCATGCCGTATTGCTCGGCCAGCGCCAGCGAGGCCTTGATGCGCTCCTGGCTCTTGGCCTTTTCGCGAACGCTCACCACGTCCTCCGGCTTGACCCGATAGGAGGGAATGTTCACCACCTTGCCGTTGACCTCGATCGCCTTGTGGCTCACCAGCTGTCGCGCCTCGTTGCGCGTACTGCCAAAGCCCATGCGATAGACCACGTTGTCCAGACGTGATTCCAGCAGGCGCAACAGGTTCTCACCGGTCGGCCCCTTGATCCGGTCCGCTTCCTTGTAATAGTTGCGGAACTGACGCTCCAGCACACAGTAGAGACGGCGCACCTTCTGCTTCTCGCGCAACTGGACACCGTAATCCGAGAGACGTCGCCGCCGGTCACCCTGCTGGCCCGGCACCTTCTCCATGTTGCATTTGGTGTCGATGGAACGGACGCGGCTCTTGAGGAACAGGTCGGTGCCCTCGCGGCGCATCAGTTTGCATTTCGGTCCGAGATAACGTGCCATCTTCTAATAACTCCGGTTACACGCGGCGCTTCTTGGGCGGGCGACAGCCATTGTGGGGAATCGGGGTGACATCCGAGATACTGGTGATCTTGAAGCCCGCATTGTGCAGGGCACGGACCGCCGATTCCCGCCCGGGACCCGGCCCCTTGACGTTCACATCCAGGTTCTTGACGCCATATTCCTTCGCCATTTCTCCGCAGCGATCGGCCGCCACCTGAGCGGCGAAAGGCGTACTCTTGCGCGATCCACGGAAACCCGATCCGCCGGCGGTCGCCCAGCACAGGGCATTTCCCTGGCGATCGGTGATGGTGATGATGGTGTTGTTGAACGACGCATGCACATGGGCGATACCGTCGCTCACGACCTTCTTTACCTTCTTGCGAGTGGTGCTCTTGGCCATCTTGGCAATTTCCTGAAACTACGCGTCTGCTCGACGTGTTCGTGATTAACGTTTGATCGGCTTGCGCGGCCCCTTGCGGGTGCGCGCATTGGTCTTGGTGCGTTGTCCACGCACCGGCAGGCCGCGACGATGGCGAATGCCCCGGTTGCATCCCAGGTCCATCAGCCGTTTGATGTTCATGGAAACCTCGCGGCGCAGATCGCCCTCGACCACGAACTTGCCCACCTCGGCCCGCAGCTTTTCGAGCTCGTCTTCGCCGAGCTCGATCACCTTGCGATCGGGCGCGACCCCGGCGGCCTCACACACCTGCTTGGCGCGCGTCGGGCCAATGCCATAGATCGACTGCAACGCGATCACCACGTGCTTCCGATCCGGAATATTGACGCCAGCTATACGGGCCATTCTCTATCTCCTGAAAATACGCTTGCCGTGCGTCGCGCGAAAGCGCGGCACTATAACAAAAAAACCGGGACGATTCAATGCCTGCAGCAGGCCGTTCAGCCCTGGCGCTGCTTGTGCCGGGGATCCGTGCAGATCACCCGCACCACGCCATGGCGCTTGATGATCTTGCA
>RFHJ01000148.1 GCA_003696905.1 Gammaproteobacteria bacterium
AGGGAAGAGCCGCCAAAATCGATCGCTATAAGCGATTGATTTTGAAGCCAGCCGCAAACCGCGTTTGCGGCGCAGCGTACTCTGATAAAGCCAGGGATGGCTTTTATCAGGGTTTCCTTAAGGGTGGAAATACCCGATGTTGACAAGCGATTCGCTCTGCGTAGGGTGGGTTGAGCCTAGCGAAACCCACCGCTTCAGGCCGCGTTCGATGGGTTTCGCGGAGCTCAACCCATCCTACCCGGTTTTCCAATGATCAGGGGTGCGGCCAGGAATTCATGGCAGTTCGTAGGGTGTGGTGAGCGCCGCGAACCGCACCAGGGCCGGTCCCGGGCCTGTTTTTTTACCCCGATCCGTGTCGTCTGGTACCCGCTTTCAGCCGGTATTGCGCATCCCCGCCGCAATGGCATTGATGCTGCGGAGCAGGGGATCGAGCTGCAGTTCCCGCTCCTCTTCCTCGAGTCGTTCGTCGCGATACCGCCGCAGCAGTGCAAGCTGGATGTGGTTGAGGGGATCCAGGTAGGGATCGCGCCGCTGCAGCGATCGCTTGAGCAAGGGGTTCTCGTCCAGTAGCTCCTGCTGCTGGGCGATCCGGAGAATCCACTCCCGTGTCCGTTCGAATTCCTCGCGTATGAGTCCGAATATGTGGCGGGCCTGTTCCTGATCGCGAGCCAGTTCCGCATATTCCGCGGCGATCCGCATGTCGGCCTTGAACAGTGCCATCTGGGTGTTGCCCAACAGGGCCCGGAAGAACGGCCATTCGCGGTACAGGACCCGCAGTGCTTCGAGCCGTTGTGGGTCTTCGTCGCAATAATCGTTCAAAGCTCGCCCGAGGCCATACCAGGCAGGCAAGGTGTGGCGTGACTGGGCCCAGGCGAACACCCAGGCGATCGCCCGCACCGAATACTTGGAGCGATCCTGTTTCTTGCGATGGGAAGGGCGCGAACCGATGTTGAGTAACGCGATCTCGTCCACCGGGGTGGCCTCGTAAAAATAGTCGAGAAAGCCCGGCGTATCTTCGGTCAGTAGCCGATAGTGTCTCTCGCCCACCTGTTGCAGGCGGTGCATGACCTCGCCATAGTGCACCGGATCCCTGGGGGGTGGCTTGATCAGCCCGAGGCTGGCGGTGATCAGGCCACTGAGGCCCATGGTCAGCTCGAAGACTGCAGTCTCCTTGTTGCTGTATTTGTACGAAAGCACCTCACCCTGTTCGGTGAACTTGATCTGCCCCAGCACGGTGCCGGCCGGCTGCGAGGTAATGGCCTGATAGGTGGGACCGCCGCCACGGCCGATGGTCCCCCCTCGGCCATGGAACAATCGGATGCGCACGCCCCGCTCGAGGCCAAGGGCGATGACCCGCTGTTGAGCCTGATAGAGCGACCAGGCCGAAGCCACGATGCCCCCATCCTTGGCTGAATCCGAATAGCCCAACATCACCTCCTGCAGCGTCCCATGGGCCTGGAGCAGTCGACGATAGACGGGATCGTCGAGCAGGCGACTCATTACCGGTTCGATGTGTTGCAGGTCCTCGATGGTCTCGAACAGGGGCGAGACGCCGATACGGCAGATAAAGTGCTCGCCCTGCTGCCCGGTCAGGCCACACAGGCTGGCGAGGAACATCACGTGTTGCACGTCCGAGGCGTGGTGCGCCATGGAGATAACGTAGCGGCCAATGGCGCGATCGCTGACGCAGTCCAACACGTCGCGTACCACGTCGAACACTGCCAATACCTCCTGCGTCATGGGCGACAGGCCGCCTCGGTCGAGCGCCCTGGGCGGCGATTCGATCAGGCGTCCCATCAACGCCATCCGTGCCTCTTCGTCCAGACTGGGGTAATCGGGCTCGATTTCGAGCAGTCTCAGGATCTCCGCCACCGCCTCGGTATGCACCGCGGACTCCTGGCGGATGTCCAGGCGCGCCAGGTAGAAGCCGAAGGTGCGGGCCAGGCGCAGCAGGTCGAGCAGCTCCGCTTCGGCCGCCGCCCGATCACCATGACTGGCAAGGGAGTCGGAGATCAGTTCCAGATCGCGGATGAATGCCGCCTCGGTACGGTAGCCGGGGGCATTGGGATTGGGCGCCTCACCGGCCAGGCGGCGCTCGGTGCGTTCCAGGGCCTGACGCAGGCGCAGCTTCATCACGTAGAGCTTGCGACGATAGGGCTCGTGAGGGAACCGCAGTGGCCATATGTCGTCGAACTGCTCGCGATAGGCATCATCGGCCTCGAGCGAGGCGAGAAATTCCGGGGTGGGTGTGCAGAACTGGTCGGAGTGGGTCAGCGTGTCGATCAGCTGGTCGATTCGCTCCAGATACTGGGCAATCACTGTCTTCTGCTGGGTGAAGACCGCCTCTGCGGTGATCTCCGCTGTGACGTTGGGGTTGCCATCCCGGTCGCCACCAATCCAGGAGCCGAAGCGCAACAGCGCGGGCAGTTCCACATGGCGATAGTCGGGGTGATCGGCATAGACCCGCTCGATGGCATGTTGCAGGCGCCGGTAGACGATGGGGATGGCGTCGAACAGGCTGGCCTTGAAGTGGTGCAGCCCCATGCGGATCTCGTGGCGCACATCCGGCTTGGCGGGGCGGACCTCGTTGGTCTTCCAGAGGGTCTGGATCCGGGTCTTCAGCGCCTTCTCCCAATACGCCTTGTGGTCGACCGTCAGCGAGGGGCTGTCGAGGCCTTCGTTGGCCTCGAAGATGCGTCGCAACTGCACCAGGATGGCGCGGCGCTTGGACTCGGTGGGATGGGCGGTGAAGACCGGCATGTAGCGCACGTCGTCGAGCAGGTCCTGCAGCTGCTCCGGGGCAACGCCCTGATCACGCAGGCTGCGCATGCAATGGTCGAAAGAGCCTTCCCACAGTGGTTTCCCCGATGCGGCCACGCGGCGCCGCTGGCGATGCTGGAAGCTCTCCTCAGCGATGTTGACCAGCTGAAAATAGGTTGCGAAGGCGCGAATGACCGGTCGCAGTACATGGGGTGGCAGGCGGTCGATCAGCTTCTTCAGCCGCTCCAGGCGGTCTGCATCCGGCTCCTTGCGTAGGCGCCGAAACCCCTTGCGCAGGCGTTCGATATTGTGCAGGACTTCCTCGCCCGACTGGGAGGCCACCACCTCGCCGAGCATGTTTCCCAGCAGACGCACCCGACTACGCAGCTTCTTGTCGTGTTTCAGGCATGCCTCGACGAAGGAGTCGGTCATGGGCAGTTCCCCCTGTTTTTCCCTGAACGAAACAGGGACGTTGTTATACTCGGCGCCATCTCAAGTCACCGGATCCAAGGTCATTGCTCATGCTGCAGAACAAGGGACTCATCGATCGGACGGATGAATGGAAGGCGTTGCAGCGCCACTGGGAATCGCTGGCCGGAAGCCACATGCGGGACATGTTTGTGGCAGATCCGCAGCGCAGCGAACGATACAGCCTCTCGGCGTGCGGCTTGGAGCTGGATTATTCCAAAAATCGGATCGATGAGAAAGCGATGGCCCTGCTGTGCGATCTGGCGCGCGTCGCGGATTTGGAGGGGTGGCGGGAACGGCTGTTCGCTGGTGAAAGGATCAATACCACCGAGCAGCGGGCGGTACTGCACATGGC
>RFHJ01000149.1 GCA_003696905.1 Gammaproteobacteria bacterium
GCTCGCTGTGGTCCAGATTGCGCAGGGCCTGCAGCCCCCCAGAGGTGGCGCAAGCACCCAGGGTAACCAGATAACGGCTGCGCTGGCGCACCCGGGCGATCCGCTCCACCTCCTCCGGAGTGGCGATGCTGCCCTCCACCAGGGCGATGTCGACCTCGGACTCCGGATCGTTCGGCCCGGCCTCGAGAAAATGTACGATCTCCACTGTCTCGCTCAGCTCGAGCAGGGACTCGCCGAGGTTCAGCAGTGCCAGCTGACAGCCATCGCAGGAACTGAACTTGTGGACCGCAACCCTGGGCTTGACCATCAATACCCCTGGATCCCGATGCAGGGCGCCAGCGCCGCCCAGCTGAAGACCGGACCGTCCCGACAAACGAAGTGCGGCCCCAGTTGGCAATGGCCGCACTTCCCCGCACCGCAGTGCATGTTGCGTTCCATGCTCAGGTAGATGTCGGATGCCGCCAGCCCATAATCGAGCAACTTCCGGCCGGCCGCCATCATCATCGGCTCCGGGCCACACATCATCGCCACGGCGCCCACCAAGGAGCCTCCGATGCGATCGAACAGCTCCGTGACCAGGCCCTGATGCCAGGGCCAGTCGGGCGTCGCAACGTCCGCCGCCAGCAGCACCTGGGTATCCGGCTCTCGCGCCCAGGCCTCGTACTGCTCACGCCACAACAGGTCGTTGGCATGCTTGACCCCCTGCATGATGGTCAAGCGCCCGAAGCTTCCCCGGCGGCGCAGGACGTGGCGGATCACCGACACCGCTGGCGCACAGCCCAGCCCCCCGGTGAGTACCACCAGGTCACGCCCCTCGGCGGCCTCCAGCGGCCAGCCACGACCAAAGGGGCCGCGCACCCCCAGCCGCGCACCGCACTCGAGCCGCGCCAGGGCGCGGGTCACCCGACCTACCGCGCGGATCGTGTGATCGAAGAGATGGACGTCCTCGACGTCGGAAACGATGGAGATGGGCACCTCGCCGATGCCATGCAGGGCGAGCATGTTGAACTGGCCCGGTGCAAAACGGTAGGCCCGCTGCCGCTCGGGATCGGTGAACCGCAGACGCAGGGTGCGGATATCGGGCGTCTCGGTGATACACTCCACCACCTCCGCCTCCTGCGGCAGCCAGGCATCAGACATAAGCCGCCCCCAGAACTGTCTCCGCCTCGGCGGTGAGATCGATCCCCACCGGGCACCAGCTGATGCAACGCCCGCACCCCACGCAGCCGATGCGACCGTACTGGTCCTGCCACGTGCAGAGCTTGTGGATCAACCATTGACGGTAGCGCTGCGCGGTATCGGCGCGTACCGGACGGCCGTGGAGTGCGCTATGGGCGGCGGTGAAACAGGAGTCCCAGGAGCGGACATGGGCCGAATGCACTCCGTCGATCGCCGGCCGTTCCTCATGGCGGTGACAGAAACAGCTGGGGCAGACCGCGGTGCAATTGCCGCAGGAGAGACAGCGCCGGCCCACCTCCGCCCAGTGGGAATGCATCAGCGCATCGCTCAGACAGGCCAGTTCGTGTGCGGGGCGAAGGTGCCGCCGCTGGGTACGGGCCGCCTCGGCCTGCTGGGCCTGGGCCGCTGTCCAATGTTCCCGGGAAACCGGCAAGGTCGCCAGGTCCGCCAGCACGGTCGCGCCTTCCTTGCTGCCCGCTTCGATGATGAAGCCTTCGTCGAGCTCGTGCAGGGCGAGGTCGAAGCCGTCGCAGCAGGTCGGCCCGTCACCGGTACTGGCGCAGAAACAGGTGTCCGCCGGGTGGGTGCAATGGACCGCCACCAGAAAAAGCCCCTCGCGCCGCGCCACATACCAGGGGTCGGCCGGATCACCCAGGAAATGGGCATCCTGCAACGCCAGGGCCGCCAGGTCGCAGGCACGCACGCCGATCACCGCCAGGGATTCCGGTTCCGCAGGCATCGGAAGGAACTCGAGCTGGCCGTCGGCGTTGCGCACCGAACGCCACACCGGCTGCTCCGGCGTGAACAGTAGGGGCTTGAGTGCCTGGGGTCCATTGGCCCAGGCGAAGCAGCGTTCGCCTCCCGCTGCCTCCAGCCGATAGCTGCCAGGGGCCTGGCGGTCTCCCTGCCCAATGGGTAACTGCTGTAGCCGCTGCAGCGGACCATACACAATCGCCCCATCGCATACCTGTGGCCCGAGTACCTGTTGGAACTGGTTCCGCAGCCGGTCGATCAGCCGCTGCAGCCCTGCACGAGGCAGGAAGCGCGGTTCCTCCACCGCCATCCCCCTGTTGTGGTTGTTCTGCAAACAAGCCCGTCACCGCATCGAGCCCGTACGCGCATGCAACAGGCGTGGATGCGGCGAATCAGGGCGCCGGCCCAATAGCCTATAGCACAGCCTCGTCTCGCCGGTGACCTACTCGCTCCTTGCTTGATCTGGCGCAAGATACTGGGCCTCATACCAGGGCGAACTGGAGGGTGAAAAGGCGGGCTCCAGTGCGAGACAATAGAAAACGAACCAGCCAATACGGACAAGACCATCATGCTGAATACCCCGAATCCCACCGAACTCAATCTGCACCGCCTTTCGCGGGTGCTGGAAATCAGCTTCGACGACGGCAGCAACTTCAAGCTGCCGGCCGAATACCTGCGTGTCTACTCTCCTTCGACCGAGGTGGCCGGACATGGCCCCGGACAACGCAAGGTGCCCCTAGGCAAGGAAAACGTCGGTATCGACCGGCTCGAGCCGGTAGGCAACTACGCCATCCAGATCGTCTTCGACGATGGCCACGACACCGGGATCTATTCCTGGGAAACCCTGTACAATCTGGGGAAACACTACGACGACCTCTGGGCGTCCTATCTCGAGGAGTTGAAGGAGAAAGGCTATACCCGCAAGGAGCCGGCCTCCTGAGAGCCAAGGCGATGAGCGAGCAAGAGCAGACCCATTTTGGCTTCAAGAAGGTCCCGAAGACAGAGAAGGCCTCACTGGTGCGCGGCGTCTTCGATTCGGTCGCCGACAAGTACGATCTCATGAACGACCTGATGTCGTTCGGCGTACACCGCCTGTGGAAACGCTTCGCCATCGAGCTCGCCGGGGTGCGCCCCGGCCAGACGGTACTCGATCTCGCCTCGGGCACCGGCGACCTGGCCGACCGCTTCGCCGGCCTGGTCGGCCCCCGGGGCCTGGTGGTGATGTCCGACATCAATGCCAACATGCTGCAGCGTGGACGCGACCGCATGCTCGACCACGGCCATGTGGGCAACATGGCCTTCGTCCAGATCAACGCCGAGCAACTCCCAATCAAGGAAAACAGTGTCGATCTGGTGAGCATCGCCTTCGGCCTGCGCAACGTCACCGACAAGGATGCGGCCCTGCGCGAGATGTATCGGGTCCTGCGGCCGGGGGGACGGGCCCTGGTGCTGGAGTTCTCCAAACCGCTGAACCGGCCCCTGGAAAAGCTCTACGACCTCTATTCCTTCGGCGTCCTGCCACGCATGGGTGAACTGGTGGCCAACGACGCCGAGAGCTATCGCTATCTCGCCGAGTCGATCCGCATGCATCCCGACCAGGAGACGCTGAAGGGCATGATGGAGACGGCCGGCTTCGAGCGCTGCGATGTGCACAATCTGACCGGAGGCATCGTGGCGGTGCATCGCGGGTTCAGGCTGTGAACGGCACGGAGCCGCCCTCGTCCATGGCAGGCGTACCATGACCATCCGTGATCTCGCCCTCGAATCCCTCGAATCCCTGCTCAACGAGCTGATCGGCATGGACCCGCAGGCACGTCAGCGCCTTGCCGCCTGGCACGGCAAGGTGATCGCCGTCACCCTGCGCGGAACGGGCCTCACTTTCTATTTCATCCCCGACGCACAGGGCGGGTTGCAGCTGCTCGGTCGCTACGAAGGCGAGCCGGATGCGCTGATCGAGGGCAGCCCCCTCGACCTGATGCGGGCCTCGGACAAGGAGCAGGGAACGGCCCAGCTGTTCGCCGGCCATGTCCGCATCAGCGGCGATACCGAGCTGGCCCATCGCTTCAGCGAGGTGCTGGGGGGACTCGACATCGACTGGGAAGAGCAGCTGTCCCGCTACGTGGGCGACGTCGCCGCACACGAGCTCGCCCGTCTTGCCCGCGAGGCGCAGCATCAGGGGAAGCGACTCGGTGCGACCCTGGCTCGCAACCTCTCCGAATACCTGACCGAGGAGACCCGCCTGGTACCCCATCCCTTCGAGATCGAGGCATGGGTACGCGCGGTCGAGACGACCCGGGACGACGTGGAACGGCTGGCGGCACGGATCGCGCTGCTGGAAAAGAACGGACAGGGCCCGGCCGCATGATACCGGTCCGCGAGGGACTGCGAGTGGCGTATATCGCCTGGGTCCTGGCGCGCCATGGCCTGGACGAGATCCTGCTCGCCACCCACCTGTTTCGCCCCATTCGTTTCCTGCGCTACTTCTCGCCCTTCTACTGGACCAGTCTTGGCAGACGTCCCCCACGTGGCGTGCGCATTCGTCGCGCACTCGAGGATCTGGGGCCGATCTACGTCAAGTTCGGTCAGATCCTCTCCACCCGCCGTGACCTGCTGCCCGACGACATCGCCGAGGAACTGAGCAAGCTGCAGGACCAGGTGCCCCCCTTCCCCGGCGAACAGGCCCAGGCGCTGATCGAGAAGGCCCTGGGGGCGCCAGTGGGCGAACTGTTCGCCGACTTCACGGTGCAACCGCTCGCCTCCGCCTCCATCGCCCAGGTCCATGCGGCGCGCCTCAACGAGGGTACCGAAGTGGTGGTCAAGGTAGTCCGGCCCGGCATTCAGAAGACCATCGATCGCGACGTTCAACTTCTCTATACCATCGCTCGCATGGCGCAGCGCTATTCCCGAGAGGCGCGCCGGCTGCGGCCCGTGGAGGTGGTAGAGGAGTACGACCGCACCATTCACGACGAACTGGACCTGATGCGCGAGGCGGCCAATTGCACCCAGCTGCGGCGCAACTTCCAGGACAGCCCGATGCTGATCGTGCCGCAGATCTACTGGGACTACACCCGTAGCAACGTGATGGTCCAGGAACGTATCTACGGTATTCCCGTGGACCGGGTGGACGAACTCCGGCGCGCGGGCGTCGACCTCAAGCGGCTGGGCGAATGGGGTGTGGAGATCTTCTTCACCCAGGTGTTTCGCGACAACTTCTTCCATGCCGACATGCACCCGGGCAACATCTTCGTCACCCCGGACGGGCGCTACATCAGTGTCGACTTCGGCATCATGGGCACCCTCACCACCGAAGACCAGCGCTATCTGGCGGAAAACCTGCTGGCGTTCTTCCACCGCGACTACCGGCGGGTCGCCGAGCTGCATGTCGAATCGGGCTGGGTGCCCAAGCACACCCGGGTGGAGGAGTTCGAGGCGGCTATCCGCACCGTCAGCGAGCCCATCTGGGAAAAGCCCATCAGCGAGATCTCCTTTGGCCAGTTCCTGCTGCGCCTGTTCCAGACCGCACGCCGGTTCGACATGGAAATACAGCCTCAGCTGGTGCTGCTGCAGAAGACCCTGCTCAACATCGAGGGGCTGGGACGGATGCTCTATCCGGAGCTGGACCTGTGGAGCACCGCCAAGCCCTTCATGGAGCGCTGGATGGCCGAGCAGGTGGGCCCCCGTGCCTTTGCCCGCCGCAGCAAGGAATCCCTGCCACAGCTCTCCGAAGAACTCCCGGAGTTGCCCCACCTGACCTACAAGGTGCTCAAGAAGGCCAGTGAGGGGCAATTGGAGATCCGTTGGAAGTCCGAAGAGCTGACCCGCCTGCGTCGTGAATTGCGCGCCAGCCGGCGGGATACCCGGGAGGCACTGGCAGGTGCGAGCCTGCTGCTGGGGGGATTGTTGCTCAATCTCGGTACCACGCCGCTGCTGCCGGGGCTGGCCAACGCCACCCTCGCCCTGATCGGTAGTGGCGCTGGGCTGCTGGTGCTGCTGAAGGTGATGCTGCGGCGCCAGTAGCCGCCGGCAACCTCAGGGCTGCGGTATCCGTCGCACGGCTTCCACTTCGACGGCAACGATCTGATCCAGCGGCACATAGGCCGCCACCTTCCCTCCGGGGCGGCGCTGCTCCACCACGGCCCTGCCGTTTGCGATCTCGACCAGCAAGCCCTCGCGGATGGGTTCTCCCCGCTGGGTAATCCTCACCCGCCTGCCAACCAGCCCCCGCAGCCTGTCGGTCGCGACCGGTACGAATTCACGGCGGATGAGATACCGCCTGGGCATTTTTGACTCGTCCTTCCTCGCGATACCGGGCGCAACGCCGGGCAGACCCGATCCGATCCTGGAAGGATTGATACGCACATCCAAGGGGGTAACGGGATGACCGTTGATCGCCAGCGTCATTCCAAGCGCGGAGACGAGACGATCCGGTGAGATCGCCAGCAGCTGCAAGATGGCGAGTGGCTCTGGTGGGCGCAGGCGCAAATCCACTCGGCCCCAGTGGCGGTTGAACTCGTCCAATGCCTTCTGCAAGGCGGGGCCCAGTTCGATGCCGGTTTCGGCCAGGCGTCGATGGGAACGCTCGATCATCGAGGCCAGATAGGCCTCCGGTGATTGCTGCCCCAGGGCGGCACAATGTGTCACCAGCCGTTGACCGAAGTCGGGTTCGATTTCCACTGCGAGCTCGGCCGCCGCCAACTTCGCCCTGGTGGCACGCCCAAGCTCCAGGTCCTCGGGCACGATCCCCGCCAGTTCCATGCCCATGTGGATGGTTTCCACACCCTGAATGGCAATGGTGGTCTCCAGGCGCAGACGCTCATTCGCTCGATCGAAGCGATAGAGGCCCTCCATGTCGGCAAGCAGCCGGGACATGCCCAACGCCTTCAACATCGCCGGAGCAAAGGACAACTCGTCACATCCATCCCCGCTTGCCGAAGCATCCTGCGGCCGCAAGGCAGCGATCACCTGATCGTTCAAGGGCAATGAAATACCGAATGCCTGGAGGCGCAGCTGGTCGGGGCGACGGGCGTCCGCATCATCGAATGACGGGCGAGGGTCGAGGAAGTACCACAGATCGTCGGTGGCCAGTCGAACCCTTTCTATCACCACGGGCGCCGACAACGTTGCAGGCCGAATGCGGACTCCGAGGACGCTGGCTGCCCCCCTGAAATCCGTTTCGATCCCCTGATATTCGACCTGCGCGCGATCGGCAACCCGGGCAATGAAGTCGTCTACCGCCAACTTGACCCGAAGGTACAGCCACCCCTTGAATGCAAGCGGCACCAGCACCACCAAAACGACGAGCAGGGTCAGCCTTCTTCGGGTCTTGCGTCGCACGACGGCGCTCCGTTCACGGGTTTGCAGGTTCTGTCCGATATCTCAGGGGCGCACCAGTCCCTGCTCGACCTTCTCCCTTTGCGCCTTTCCGACGAGCGATTCGATCAACTCCAGGGCAAAGTCCATCGCGGTGCCCGGCCCACGCGATGTGATCACCTTGCCATCGCGCACCACCGGGCGATCCAACACGTCGATGGTGGGCTGCTCGATCGCCTTCAGCACGCCGGGATAGGAAGTCGCTTGCCGCCCATCGAGCAGGCCGGCATTGGCCAGCACCTTGGGGGCAGCGCAGATGGCGGCCGTGTAGCCGCCCTCCTCCGCCATGCGGCGTAGCAGCTGCTGAATGCGTGGATCGTCGTTGAGGTGATCCGCACCCGGCAGGCCCCCAGGCAGAACGATCATGTCGAAACGCTGATCGAGCACCTCATCCAGGGTCGTGTCCGGCATCAAGACCGTGCCACGACTGCAACGTACCAATCCCTCTTCCAGACCAGCGGTTACCACCTCGATGTCGGCGCGACGCAACAGGTCGATGACGGTTACTGCTTCGAGCTCTTCGCAACCTGGGGCAAGGGGAACGAGGACGCGTGCCATGTCTCTGGACTCCTCTGATAGGCAATGATATGGGATACCGGTCTCAGGCTGATGCCCTGCCCGGCCAGGCGTGGCAGGGCCTGCCGCAATACCTGCAAGGTCTCGGGATAGGGATGCCCAATGGCGATGGCCGAACCCTTGAGACGCGCGAGCCGCACCGCCTCGCCGAGACGCCTGGCAATCGCCCGTGGCTCCCTTTCATTGTCGAGAAACACGTCACGCCTGGCGGTGGGTACGCCGTCTGCGCGTGCTGTCTGCAAGGCAATCGAGCGCGGGTTGGTGCGACTGTCCACGAAATAGAGGTCTCCATGCTCGCGCAGCAACGCCATGAACCAGCGCATGCTCGTCGGCTCGACGGTGAGCAGACTGCCCATGTGATTGTTGACCCCCATCGCATGGGGGACAGAGGCGAGATTGGCGGCGAGCACCGCTCGCAGATCGGCACGGGTATGGTCCAGGGTCAGTCCGCCCGGACCCAGCGTATTGTGATGCAGCGAGGCCATCGGCTGGTGCAGCATCACCTCGTGCCCCCGGCGGTAGGCCTCCTCGGCGACCCGGCGGCTATGCGCCAGGCGCGGCAAGATGGATACCGTGACCGGTCCTGGAAGCGCAATCACCTCGCGCGCCAGTTCGTAGTTGTTTCCCACATCGTCGATGATGATCGAGAGCAGGGCCTCGGCGCGGGCCACCGCCGAAATGAACAGGCCGAATGCCAGCAGACAGGCACGCATCAGGTGGCATCCCTGCCGCGAAGTATCGCCATCCCCTCGAGCAGGTGCAGCGCCTCACTCAGGGGGTAGTCCTGCTCGACCAGGGACTTCTCCTCTTCCGCCTGGGTACTGTTGGCCTTCTTGGTGTCGGCACCTCCATTTGGATTGTCCAGGTGGTGGGCCAGCTGCGATTCTCTCAATGCCAGATCATCGCCGCCGGCGCGTTTGAACTCGACTTCCGCGAGTTCGATATCCGGACGAATGCCCTCGGCCTGTATGGATCGCCCGTTGGGCGTGAAATAGCGCGCCGTAGTGAGCTTGATGGCGGTGCGTTGGTTGATCGGAATGATGGTCTGTACCGACCCCTTGCCGAAGGTCTGTTGTCCCACCACCACCGCGCGCCGGTGATCCTGCAAGGCCCCGGCGACGATCTCCGACGCGGAGGCCGAACCCCCGTTGACCAGCACCACCATCGGGGCACCTTCCAGAATATCGTCCGGCGCGGCCTGGAATCGCAGCCGGGAGTCCTCGATGCGTCCCTTGGTGTAGACGATGATGCCCTGGGTGAGAAAGGCGTCGGCCACCGCCACCGCGGCCTGCAATACGCCTCCCGGATTGTTGCGCAGGTCGAGCACCAGACCCTTCAGCTGCCCCTCGTTCTTGCTCCGCAGCCGCTTTACCGCCTTGCGCAGATCGTCTCCCGTGTTGGTCTGGAACTGAGAGATGCGCAGATAGGCGAAACCCGGTTTGAGCAGACGCGACTTGACGCTGACCGTCTTGATGATGGCCCGCTCCACAGTAATGGTAATGGGTGCCTCGCGCCCCTTGCGGACGATCTGCAGGGTGACCTTGGTGCCCGGCTTGCCGCGCATCAACTTGACGGCCTCGTCCAAAGTCAGACCCTTCACCGCCTGATCGTCGATGCGAATGATGAGGTCACCCGCCTTGATCCCCGCACGCTGCGCCGGTGTGTCGTCGATGGGCGCGATGACCTTGACGAAGCCGTCCTCCATGCCGACCTCGATACCCAAGCCGCCGAACTCGCCACTGGTGCCGACCCGCAACTCGTCGAAATCTTCTTCATCGAGATAGGCGGAATGCGGATCAAGCCCGCTGAGCATGCCCCGGACCGCATCTTCGAGCAACTTGCGATCTTCCACCGGTTCGACATAGTCCTGCTTGATCCGCCCATAGACTTCGGCGAAAGTGCGCAGCTCTTCCAGCGGGACGGTCGGTTTCTGCCCTGTACCCTCCTGATTCGCTTTTGCATTCGCGAAGGAATGGATACCCGCGAGGACGATCAAGAGGGCTGTCAGCGCATAGCGACCTATAGTCATTGTTTCCTCGATCCAATGGGCAGGACGACTTCTCACCCTACCTTGCCTCTCCGTACCCTGCGACACCAGCGCAGTGGATCCACCGGTTTGCCGTTGCGACGAATGGCGAAGTAGATCCCCGTTTCCCTGCGTCCGCCGGTGTCGCCGACCGTCGCAATGGTTTCTCCCTTCTGCACCCAGTCGCCCGGTTCTTTGAAAAGGCTCTGGTTGTGGCCATACAGGGTCATGTAACCGTCGCCGTGATCGACGATGAGCAACAGACCGAAACCGCGCAGCCAGTCCGCGAAGGCCACCCGCCCCGCGTGCACGGCCCGTACTTCACGACCCTCCGGTGCAGCGATCATAACACCATCCCAGCGCAGCTGGCCGATCTTGGGGTCACCAAACGCCTTGCGGATCACACCCTTAACCGGCCACGGCAACTTTCCCCGCATTTTAGGAAAAGGGGTCTGCTGTACAGTCTCGGCAGGGATGTCGGCGAGTGCATCCTGCAGGTTCCGCAAGAGCAGCTGCAGCTGCTGCTCGTTCCGCTGCAATCGTGTCAGGCGCGCGCCCTGTCCTTCGATCTCAGCGGCCAACTTGGCCACCAGCCGGCGACGCGTCAGTTGCTCCGCCTCCAGCGCCCGCTTGCGCTCGCGTTGTGCCTGTTCCAGCGCGGCGAGCCGGGCCTGCTCCTGTTCCAGCGCCTTCTGCGTCTGGCGCAGGGCCTGCAACCGCCGGCGGATGTCGCTCACGCGGCGGACGCGCTCGCGATTGAGATAATCGTAATAGGTGAGCAATCGGCTGATTTCGCCTGGATCGTCCTGATCGAGTACGAGACGCAGCCGTTCCTGGCGACCCATGACATAGGCAGCACGCA
>RFHJ01000150.1 GCA_003696905.1 Gammaproteobacteria bacterium
GCCTCGCGCCTCGGGCGAGCGGAATGGCACCTCCCTGTGCCGCTTAAGGGCCGCGTTCTCAGGGAAACCCTGATAAAGCCAGGGATGGCTTTTATCAGGGTTTCCCTGAGAACGCGGCCCTTATGCGGCACAGGGAGGTGCCATTCCGCTCGCCCGAGGCGCGAGGCCCTTGACCCAACAGCGCCCGCGCCGCCCCGTTTTACGTTAGACTTTGCAACCTTCCGACCGGCCATGCCGGTCTCCAGGATTGTCTGCGGAGTCATTTCATGGGATTCAAATGCGGTATCGTCGGCCTGCCCAATGTGGGCAAGTCGACGCTCTTCAATGCCCTCACCAAGGCCACCATTGCTGCCGAGAATTATCCTTTCTGTACCATCGACCCGAACGTGGGAGTGGTGCCGCTTCCTGATCCACGTCTCGACAGGTTGGCCGAGATCGTGAAACCCCAGCAGGTGCTTCCTACCACCATGCAGTTCGTGGACATCGCCGGCCTGGTGGCAGGGGCCTCCAAGGGCGAGGGGCTGGGCAACAAGTTTCTTGCCAATATTCGGGAGACCGATGCCATCGCCCAGGTGGTTCGCTGTTTCGAAAACGACGATATCGTGCATGTCGCGGGGAAGGTGGATCCACTCGCCGACGTCGAGGTCATCAACACCGAGCTGGCGCTGGCCGACCTCGAGACGGTGGAAAAGGCCTTGGCCAAGGCAGTCAAGCAGGCCAAGACCAATGACAAGAAGGCCATTGCCTGGAAGGAACTGCTCGAGCGGGTGCATGCCCATCTCGATCAGGGTTTGCCGGTGCGCACCTTGGAACTGAGCGAGGAGGAGCAAGGGCTCCTGCGTGAGCTTCACCTGCTCACCGCCAAGCGCACCCTCTATATCGCCAATGTCAGTGAAGACGGCTTCGAGAACAATCCGCACCTCGATGCCCTGCGCGAGATGGCCGCTGCCGAGGGTGCCGAGGTGGTGCCGGTATGCGCCGCCATCGAGGCCGAGCTGGCCGAAATGGAAGACGAGGAGAAGCAGGAATTTCTCGCCGAGATGGGCCTCGATGAGCCCGGACTGGACCGGGTGGTGCGTGCCGGCTATCGACTGCTGGGTCTGCAGACCTACTTCACAGCTGGTGTGAAGGAGGTGCGCGCCTGGACGGTGCCGATAGGCGCTACGGCACCCCAGGCAGCCGGGGTGATTCACACCGATTTCGAACGCGGCTTCATCCGCGCCGAGGTGATCTCGTACGAGGATTTCATCGCCTGCGGTGGCGAGCAGGGGGCCCGGGAAACCGGCAGGTTGCGCCTGGAAGGCAAGGACTACATCGTGCAGGACGGCGATGTGATGCATTTCCGTTTCAATGTGTGAAAAGGGGGCGAGCAGCTTCGCTCGAGTGGGATGATGTGACTTCCGGTCCTGATCGCTTCGATTGACAAGACCGGGGGCTTGGTGGAGAATTCGCCCCCTCTTTGGCAAGGTAGCTCAGCTGGTTAGAGCACCGCACTCATAATGCGGGGGTCGGCGGTTCGAGTCCGCCCCTTGCTACCATCTAGAAGCGGCTGGCCTTGGCCCGCCGTTTTCATTTCTTTCGCCCCAGCAGCAGGACCGGCCCTGGCGATTCCACGATTTCGGTTTTCAGGGTTTCCGCATGTCGCTCGAACCAGGCCGTCACCGCATCGGCCTCGGCCTTTCCCCCCGGATGGCCTCGGTAGGCGATGACCGAGAGTAGCCCGCCGGCCCGCAGCAGGGCGAGCGCCTGGTCGAGGGCCGCCAGCGTGGTCATGGGAAGCGTCGTCTTCGCGTGGTCGCCACCGGGCAGATAGCCGAGATTGAAGGTCACCGCGGCCGCCCTGCCACGCCAGCCAGGCCCCAACTGTTCCGCCATCCGTTCGTGTCCGGCCTGGTGCAGAACGACGCGTGCCGGCAGTCCTTCCTGCGCCAATCGTTGGTGGGTGTTCGCGATCGCTTCCTCCTGGATGTCGAATGCCGCCAGCCGGCCGGAAGGGCCGACCGCCCGGGCGAGAAAAAGGGTGTCGTGGCCATTGCCGGCGGTGGCATCGATGGCCCAATCGCCTTCCCCCAGGACCTCGGACAGACGCTCGTGGGCAAGCCGGGTGAGTGATCTCCGATCCGCGGTCATCTCCTGTTGCTCCATCGGGCGACGTCCACCTCGGAGGGGAGCGCCGTACCCTGGTCGAGGTAGTCGCTCATGCGCCCGGCATGCCAGGGGATGCTCAGGGCGCCACGGGCGCCGAAGCCATTGAATACATGCAGTCGGGGCATCTGCGGATGGCTGCCGAGCAGGGCACTGCGGTCCGGGGTGGCGGGCCTCACACCCGCCTGGTGTTCGGTGATTTCGATTCCCTGGACATCGCTCAACAATTGTCCGAGCCCCTGTTCCAGTCGGCTGCGTCCCTCCGGGGTGGGCCGGCAATCGATTTGCCGATGCCCGTGGGTGGCGCCGAAGCGATAGCCGCCCTCCGCCAGGGGGACGAGCCAGTGGGCGCCGTTGACGATCTCTCGGCCGAGCGGTTGCGAGGTCTCGAGGCGCAGGATCTCGCCCTTGTCAGGTTGCAGGGGCAACCAGTCGAACCAGGGATTGCTGCGCACCCGATAACCCTCGCAGAACACCAGGTGTCGGGCGCGGACCATTCCCATGCGAATGCCGTCCGTGTCGATGGCCAGTCGATCGAAGGGGAGGGGCTCGATGCGCAGGGCGCCCCGATGCCGGAGCCACGCCCGGAGGTCGCCCAGCAGGCGGGGCAACGTCACGTAGCCGGTCTCCCGCTGCCAGAAGCCGCCATGGGGCGCACGGAGAAGGGAACCTGCCTCATCCGGCCCGAAGGGCTCCGCCAGATAGGGCTGGGCGGCGGGGTTCTCCCGCTGGCGTCGATAGAAGCGCTGTTGCTCCGGGGAGCGGAACAGCCGGCGCATGGGAACCGAATGGAAATAGGGGGCGGTCCGCAGGGTGCGCGCGATCTCGTCGTAGGTCCGGTGCATGCCGGCAAGCCATTCGGCGGTCCGTGGGTGGGCATTGAAGCGCATGCCCGCCAGGGGATTGACCAGGCCGGCGGCCACCCGGGAAGAACTGGTGGCATGGTTGTCGTCGATCACCAATACGCGCCGACCCCGCTCCATCAGATGCCAGGCCAGGAGGCTGCCGGCAAGGCCCTGACCAACGATGAGGAAGTCGACTTCGGAAGTATCCATCGACTATTCCCGGCGGAATATCGCGGTGACGATCTGTGCGCGTGCCGCCTCCGCGAGGGCCTTGCGTTCCGTGCCGAGCGAGGGGATCGGTTCGCCGAACCAGACGTGGACCTCGCTGCCGCGGCGACCCAGCAGGCCGGCGAGATTCTCCAGCAGGGTCTGCTGGCCGGTATAGGGAATGGTCAGGTCCGGCCGGCCATCGACCGTGTAGCGCAGGGCCACCGGCGCTACGGGCGCCTCCGCCTCGATGGCCGCGCCGAACAGGGGGGGCAGGAAACGCAGCACCTGGAGACCGTCGCTGGTGGTGCCCTCAGGAAACAGCGTGACCATGCCACCGCGGCGCAGATAGTCGGCGATGGTCTGCCGAATCTGCGTCGCCTGGCCGCTGCCCCGGCGGATGAAGAGCGTGCCCGATCGCTTCGCCAACCAGCCGATCAGTGGCCAGCCCAGTACCTCGGCCTTGGACAGGAAGACGGTGGGCAAGAGATACCCCAGGACATGGATGTCGACCCAGGAGATGTGGTTGGAGACCACCAGTGCCGGCGCCGCAGGTGGTGTGCCGGTGGTCATCAGTCGTACATGGAGGATGCGCAGCAGGCGTCCGTGCCACCAGCGCGCAATCCGCCGGTCGACATGCCAGTGGCCGGCGGCATCACGCCGGGTCACGAAAGGCGTCAGCAGCACGCCGACCAGGAGGTGGACCAGGGCCAGCAGGCCGCGCCAGGCGACCCGCGCGGCACGCCACAGGGGATTCCCTGAACGTCGGGCAGCCGGCCGGTTGCCGTCCGGACCGCTCATGGCTTCTCCCCATGCTGGCGGACATATTCGTACATCACGACCGAGGCGGCGATACTGGCGTTGAGGCTCTCCATCTCTCCGTACAGCGGGATGCGCAGGGTGCGCATGCCGGGAAAGTCGGCGGGGTCGAAGCTCAGTCCCCGTTCCTCGTGTCCCACCACGAAGGCGCTGCGGCGGGGCAATATCACCTCGGGGAGAGATTCATCACCATCGGCGGTCAACGCGAAGCAGGTGTAGCCCGCCGTCTCGAGCGCCTGCCAGGCCTGGTCGAAGGTTTCATGGAAATGTGCCGGCACCTTGCGGAAGGCGCCCTTGGCCGGAGCGGTATCGAACACGCCGATATCGACCAGATGGATCCCGGCCGCGCCGAAGGCCTGGGCGCTGCGGAAGATCTTGGGGACATTGAAACCGGCCTTCAGACGGTCCAGCACGAACACGAAGTCGTGGCAGCCGGGGCGGGCCAGCACGTTGCGCTGGCGGTCCTTGCGATAGCGTTGTTCTATCTGCCGCTGTCGGGCCAGACGGGCGGCGCGTCGCTGTGAGCGGGTGAGCGGGGCTTCCTGGTCGTCGGACGTGGTCAATGTCGGCTATGTCGTATCTGGCGAAACGGCGTAGAATAACCCACTTGTCCGCGATATTGGGGCCTGGAGCATGACGCAGGGTGCCGCACAAGACATAGAGGCCTTGCTCGCCGAGGTCGACACGCCGGAAAAACTGCGCCGGCTCGATCCGGCGCGGTTGCCTGCGGTGGCGGATGCGGTTCGTCAATTCCTGATTCAATCGGTATCGCGCACCGGCGGCCATCTCGCGGCGGGCCTGGGCGTGGTGGAGCTGACCGTTGCGCTGCACTATGTGTTCAATACCCCGGACGACCGTCTGGTCTGGGACGTGGGGCACCAGGCCTATCCCCACAAGATCCTCACCGGTCGGCGCGCGCGCATGCATACGCTGCGCCAGAAGGGCGGACTGTCGGGCTTCCTGAAGCGGGAGGAGTCGGAATACGACGCCTTCGGGGCGGGTCATTCCAGTACCTCCATCAGCGCCGCACTCGGCATGGCGGTGGCGGCCAAGGCCGCGGGTATCCAGCGTGAGCACATCGCCGTGATCGGCGACGGCGCCCTCTCCGCCGGCATGGCCTTCGAGGCGCTCAATCACGCCGGGGCGCTCGACAGTGATCTGCTGGTGATCCTGAACGACAACGACATGTCGATCTCGCCGCCGGTGGGCGCGATCAGCAACTACCTCGCGCGGGTACTCTCGAGCCGGTTCTACAACCGGATGCGCGAGGGCAGCAAGCATGTGCTCGAGCGCCTGCCTGGAATGAAGGACCTGGCGCATCGCTGGGAAGAGCACATGAAGGGCATGATCATGCCCAGCACCCTGTTCGAGGAACTGGGTTTCACCTATATCGGGCCCATCGACGGGCACGATCTCCCATTACTCGTGTCCACGCTGGAGAACATGCGGCAGATGCGCGGCCCCCGTTTTCTGCACGTGGTCACCCAGAAGGGTCGGGGATTCGCTCCCGCCGAGGGCGATCCCTGCGTCTATCACGGGGTCACGCCCTTCAACCCCGAAACCGGCAAGATGGAGAAGAAGGGCGGTGGGCGCAGCTTCACCGCGGTTTTCTCCGACTGGATCTGTGACCTGGCGGAGCAGGACGCGCGGGTCATGGCCATCACCCCGGCGATGTGCGAAGGCTCGGGGCTGAGCGACTTCCGCGAGCGCTTTCCCGATCGTTACCACGACGTGGGTATTGCGGAGCAGCATGCCGTAACCTTCGCTGCTGGTCTGGCCTGTGAGGGGTTCAAGCCCGTGGTCGCCATCTATTCCACCTTCCTGCAGCGGGCCTATGACCAGCTGGTGCACGATGTGGCCCTGCAGAATCTGGACGTCACCTTCGCCGTCGATCGCGCCGGCGAGGTGGGTGCCGACGGCGCCACCCATGCCGGCATTTTCGACCTCAGCTATGCCCGCTGCGTGCCCAACATGGCAGTCCTGGCCCCCGCCGACGAGGCCGAGTGCCGTGCCCTGCTGCAGACCGCCTGGCTGCACGAGGGGCCGGCGCTGGTACGCTATCCCCGCGGCGGCGGCATCGGTACCGAGCCGGCGACGGCGCTGGAAGCCCTGCCGTGGGGCAAGGGCGAGGTGCGACGACAGGGTCGCGAGATCGCCGTCCTCAATTTTGGCACCTTGATCGATCGGGCGATGGCGGTGGGCGACCTATTGAACGCAACGGTGGCCAACATGCGCTTCGTCAAGCCGCTGGATGAGGATCTGGTGCGCGAGCTCGCCCGTGGGCACCGCCTGCTGGTCACCCTGGAAGAGAACGTGGTGGCCGGGGGCGCCGGTGCCGGGGTCAGCGAGTTCCTCGCCGCCGA
>RFHJ01000014.1 GCA_003696905.1 Gammaproteobacteria bacterium
GCTTCTACCCCGCCCGCTCGCGCCGGCGCGGCGAGGAGGGGAAGGTGCTGCTGACCCTGCGCATCGGCCGTGATGGCACGCTGCAGGAGACGGAGCTGAACACCTCCTCCGGCCACCGCAGGCTCGACCGGGCCGCACTCCGGACCATCGAGCGTCTGGGCAAGGCACCGCCGCTGCCGAAAGAGTGGCCCGACGAAACCCTGGAAGTCGAGATTCCCATCCGCTTCCAGCTACGAGATTGACCCTTTACACGGTCCGTTGACAGCACCGCCCGGCTTCCCGACCATTCACCGAAACCGCACATCCCAGGAGGCCCCGTGCTGATCGTCATCTCCCCCGCCAAGAAGCTTGACTACGACACGCCCGCGCCCACCGAACAGGCCACCCTGCCGGAGCTGTTGGATCAGTCCCGGCAACTGATCGACATACTCAAACGGTACTCGCCCGAGCAGATCGCCGAGCTGATGAAGCTCAGCGACAAACTGGCGCGGCTCAACTACGAGCGTTATCAAAGCTGGACGCCCAAAATCACCAAGGACAACGCCAAGCAGGCGCTGTTCGCCTTCAAGGGCGATGTGTACGCGGGACTGAACGCCGATCAGTTCGAGCCCGACGACATCGCCTTTGCCGAGGACCACCTGCGCATCCTCTCCGGCCTGTACGGCGTGCTGCGCCCCCTCGACCTGATGCTGCCCTACCGTCTGGAGATGGGCACCCCGCTGCCCAACCCGCGCGGCAGAAACCTCTACGACTTCTGGGGCGACACCATCACCGAAAGGCTCAACCAGGCCCTGGCCGCCCAGGGCGACGACGTGCTGATCAACCTCGCCTCGAATGAATACTTCAAGGTAGTGCGTTCAAAGAAACTGAAAGGAAGAATCATCACCCCCCAGTTCAAGGAACGCCGCGACGACGGCAGTTTCAAGATGATCGGCATCTATGCCAAAAAAGCCCGCGGCCTGATGAGCCGCTTTATCATTACCGAACAGTTATCCGATCCGGAACGGATCAAGGCTTTTGACTACGCTGGATATGCCTTCAATCCAGATCTTAGTAAGGGCGACGTCTGGATATTTACCCGTTGAACTGCTACCTCCGCTTCAGTATTAGCCGGCCACAATGGAGGAGGATTTCGAGCTGTTGTCAAATCTGGTGTCCAGCCGTCTCGACCGTACCCTGTGAATGATCCTCTACTCGTTCGCCGTTTTTGAATTTCACTGCCTCGACTCTCGAGCCAACAATAACCGTTCCCGGTTTCGAGGGACACGATCACGTGCGAGCTCACTCACTTTTCCATGAGCACGGTAGTGGACACCCCACATGGGAATCAGCGGGTCTGGGCCCGCTTGCGTGCCGGGCGGGAGAGGCAGCAGTTCAGCCAGGCGGAAAGGGCCGGGTATTCCTTGAGCGGGTAGCGTGCCGGTTTGGCCCAGCTCACTACCGCCGCGACGTTCAGATCGGCGACGGTGAAGCGCCCATCCACCAGGTAGTCACGGTCCCCCAGTGCCTGGTCGAGTACCCGCAGGGGCTGGCGCAGCAGGCCTTCGTTGCGCGTGGCCCTTTCGGGGTCGCGCTTGGCCTCCGGCAGTACCCGCCGGTGCATCAGCACCGTGAGCAGCGCATGTTCCACCTCGGTCATCACCCAGAATGACCATTGCCACGCCAAGCCCTCGGTTTCGGGTGAATCGGGCCAGAGGCCGGCATCACCGCCGTATTTGCGGGCGAGGTAGAGATTGATCGCCATCGACTCCCAGAGCACATGGTCACCATCGACGAGGGTGGGAATGCGGCCGTTCGGGTTGAGCGCCCGGTAGGACGGATCGTCCAGCCCGGCCTTGTCGCGGTAGTCGAGCGGCTCGTGACGGTATGGTAGGCCCACCTCCTCCAGCATCCAGAGGCAGCGAAAGGCACGCGAGGCGGAAATGCCATAGAGGGTGATCATGGTAGCTGTCCGGTGGGGCAGGATGGCGGATAATAGCAAGCATGCCGAAGCCCCGTTCCATCGATGCCCCGCCGATTGCCCAGTGGCAGATACAGCTCAGTGACGGGCTCGATGCCCTGGGTTTGACCCTCTCCCCGACGCAGCAACAACAGCTGCTCGACTATCTCGCTTTGCTCCTTAAATGGAATCGGGTCTTCAATCTCACCGCGGTACGTGACCCGGGCCAGATGGTTGCACGGCATCTGCTCGACAGCCTGGCCATTGTCCCGTGGGTGCGGGGGCCGCGAGTGCTGGATGTGGGTACCGGCGCCGGTCTGCCGGGCATCCCCCTGGCCATCGCCCTGCCCGAGTTCCAGTTCGTGCTGCTCGATTCCAACGGCAAGAAGACCCGCTTCGTTCAGCAGGCGGTGGCCGAACTGGGGCTGCCCAATGTCTCGGTAGAGCAGGCACGGGTGGAGGCCTTTCGCGATGCGCGGGGATTCGACACCATTACCTCACGGGCCTTTGCGGATATCGACCGGATGCTCGATCAGACCGCGCACCTGCGCGCGCCGGGGGGGCAATGGGCGGCGATGAAGGCGGGCCTGGAGGAACTGCACGATCTGAAGGCGCGCTCCGGATTGGCCCATCAGGTGATCCCGCTGACGGTGCCAGGCGAGGCCGGCAGGCGTCACTTGGTGCTGGTTGGTGAGGCCGGTCGGCTCTAAAGGGTGGATTCCCCTTCGTAACTGGTCATTACGGCCTCACCCGGAAGGGTACGGTCAATTCGCTGCCGTCGGCGAACCGCAGGGTGACCGGAACCTCACTGCCCGCCGGCAGGGGCCGGCGGGGGGAGAACATCATGAGATGTCTGCCGCCAGGGGCCAGGGTCAGTGTGCCCTTCGCCGGTATCGAGAAATGCTCGGCGCGCACCATCTTCATGCGCCCGCCGTCGATCAAGGTCCGGTGCATCTGGATGCGCTCGAAAGCGGGACTGCTTGCGCCCACCAGGCGGTGTGGTCGTGAGTCCTGGTTTTGGATGATGACATAGCCCGCGCGCACCCGGATCACCGGTGGCAGCTGCTTGATCCAGGCCTCCGAGGCCTGCAGCAATGGCGGGTGCTGGGCGCTGCCGACGAGGCCTGCCAGCGCCAGACTGGTCATCACAAAGATCAGAGCCCAGGCTTTTTTCATGGCGACCGCTTTCTCCTTGCCTTCCCCGGCATCTTGCCTCGGCGCCCGTCGCGATCCTTTGATCTTGGTCAAGTGCGAATCGGGTCCCCGTTGGGACTTGACTTTTGTCAAGGCCTCACCCTGCGGCGGGTTTCACGATCATCCCCGCTTCCCTTGGTTTGGGGGAGCACCGGTATGAGCTGCCTCATGACCAAAAACAAAGCGGGAGATGCACATGAAACCGAAACCCATATTGGGGGCGCTATTCGCGCTGGGGCTTGGGATCGGCCTCAGCACGGGTGCCCTGGCACAGAACTCCTTGAAGGAGATCATGAAGGAGAGGGGGCTGACCGAGAAGGATATTCTCGCGGCGGCCAAGACCTATACGCCCACCGGGGGGCGTGACGAATACCTGGCCTTCAGCTCCGGTGGCCAGAGCGGGCAGGTCATCGTCTACGGCGTCCCGTCGATGCGCATCCTCAAATACATCGGCGTCTTCACGCCCGAGCCCTGGCAGGGCTACGGTTTCGACGACGAGTCGAAGCGGGTGCTCGAGATGGACAACCCGGGCATGAAGATCAAGTACGGCGATACGCATCACCCGGCGTTTTCCGAGACCAAGGGTGAATACGATGGTCGCTATCTGTTCATCAACGACAAGGCCAATCCGCGCATTGCGGTGATCGATTTGCACGACTTCGAGACCAAGCAGATCGTGGCCAACCCCTTCTTCAAGTCCGAGCACGGGGGGGCCTTCGTCACCCCCAACACCGAGTACATCATGTCGGCGGCGCAGTATGCAGCGCCTTACAGTGACGAGTATGTGCCCACCTCGGAATTCAACGAGAAGTACCGCGGTGGGGTCACCTACTGGAAGTTCGACAACGAGAAGGGCCGCATCGACAAGGCGAACTCCTTCACCTTCGAACTGCCACCCTACTCCCAGGATCTCTCCGATGCCGGGAAACGCGCCAGCTATGGTTGGGGTTTCACCAACTCCTTCTGTTCCGAGCGCTATGTCGGTGGCCAGGGGCGTCCGCCCTTCGAGGCCGGTTGTTCGCAAAAGGACACCGACTTCCTGCAGATCACCAACTGGAAGAAGGCTGAAGAACTGGTCAAGGCCGGCAAGGTCAAGAAGGTCAACGGCTCTTACTTGATCCCGATCGAGCAGGCGGTGGCCGAGGGTCTTCTCTACCTGGTACCCGAGCCGAAGAGCCCCCATGGGGTCGATGTGAACCCGACGGGTGAATACATCATCGTCTCCGGCAAGCTCGACAGCCATGCCTGGGTCTACAGCTGGAAGAAGATTCAGGATGCGATCAAGCACAAGAAGTTCGAGGGCAAGGATCCCTACGGGATTCCCATCATCGCCCTCAAGGACGCCCTGCACACCTCGGTCCAAGTCGGACTGGGCCCCTTGCATACCCAGTACGACGCAAAGAAATGCGTGGCCTATACCTCCATCTATGTGGATTCCATGGTCACCAAATGGGACTACTGCAAGGGCAAGGTGCTCGATCAGCTGCACATCCACTACAACATCGGTCACCTGGTGGCAATGGAGGGCGATTCGGTCTCGCCCGATGGCAAGTATCTGATCGCGCTCAACAAGCTGGCCATCGACCGCTTCAACCCGGTGGGCCCGCTGCATCCGCAGAACCACCAGCTGATCGACATCTCGGGTGACAAGATGCAGCTGCTCTACGACATGCCGGTCCCGCTGGGCGAGCCGCACTATGTGGTGGCGATCAAGGCCGACAAGCTCAAGCCGGCGATTCGTTATCGGTCGGGTTGGGACAGCCGCAGCGACAAGCGTTCGCCGTGGAAGACCCGTGCGGGCCGTGAGAAGATCGTGCGCAACGGCAAGCATGTCGATGTCTACGGCACCCTGATCCGGTCGCATATCACGCCGGACATCATCGAGGTCGAGGAAGGCGACACCGTCTCGCTCCACTTCACCAACCTCGAGCGGGCCGAGGACGAGACCCATGGCTTCGCCATCTATGGTCAGAACGTCCAGCTCTCGCTGGAGCCGGGCAAGACCGTGTCCGCCACCTTCAAGGCCGACAAGCCGGGCGTCTATCCCTACTACTGCACCGAGTTCTGCTCCGCCCTCCACCTGGAGATGCAGGGCTATCTGCTGGTGCGGCCGAAGGGCTACAAGGCCGCGGCCACCAAGGGCGCGGAAGGCCATGTCTACACCAAGGCCGACTACGAGAAGCAGGTGAAGACCAACCTGGATACCCAGGCGGTCATCGACTCGGTGGTCAAGTTCATCACCAGCCGCAACTACAAGGACTTCCCGCCGGTAGTGGCCCTGGTGGAGGATGCCACCGACCAGCTCGGGTTCGCCGAAGAGGCCCGCAAGAAGGCCGAGGCCTTTGCGGCCAAGGGTGACTGGCAGAACGCCACCCTCTGGGCGGGCCAATGGTGGCAATACCAGGTCAAGACGGCAGATCTCGGTCTGCGTGCCAAGACCTACCTCGAGGAGCATGGCGCGAAGGTGGTGAAGTGATCGCCTGA
>RFHJ01000015.1 GCA_003696905.1 Gammaproteobacteria bacterium
CCCATGAAATGACTCCGCAGACAATCCTGGAGACCGGCATGGCCGGTCGAAAGGCTGCAAAGTCTAACGTAAAACCCGCCCTTCCGGGCGCTGCGGGCAAGGGCCTTGTCCCGCGGCCGCGAGGGATGGCACCTCCCTGTGCCGTGAAAGGGCCGCGTTCTCAGGGAAACCCTGATAAAAGCCATCCCTGGCTTTATCAGGTTACGCTGCGCCGCAAACGCGGTTTGCGGCTGGCTTCAAAATCAATCGCTTGTCGCGATCGATTTTGGCGGCTCTTCCCTGAGCCGCGGAAGGCCTGAATTGTTCAGACCTTCCTCAGGCCACCTTGAACAACTTGTCGAAATTGGCGATACGCAGGATCTCTCGTATGCCGTCATTGCCATTGATCAGCTCGACCGGCTTGCTCTTGTCGCCATGCTCCCGAAGCTGCAACAGCATCCCCATCGCAGAGCTGTCCATGTACTCGGTTCCGGAAAGGTCCACCACGAACTGCTTTTCACCCTTGGGAAAATGCTTGTAGGCACCCAGGAATTCCTGGTGGGCCGCGAAGTCGAACCGGCCCTTCACTTCAATGGTGACCACGTCACCCGATTCTCTCGTGCTGATTGCCATCTCTCGCTCCCGATGTTGTCAATTCAACTACTAAAAAACTGTGGACTCAGAACAGTTCCACCTCACCTGCGTCCATCGATTCCTGCCTTACCGGCCCCTGCCCTCTGGCCTGACATTCTGCCCGCTGGGCCGACACCGCCTCGCCAAGCGCCTGTAGCCTCGCAGTCATCTCGGCAGGGTCGCTCCGGCCATCTGCCCGCAACTGCTCCATGCCGTCACACAATGCCTTGACCATCGCCTGCATCTGGTCGAGGCGTCCCGCAGAATGCTCGGCCAACTGGCGCACGATGTCCTCGAACTGCAATGAGCGCACGGCATCGCCCACTAGTTGATCGATCTGTTGACCGATATCGCTGAGTTCCGCCATGGTCCGCTCGACCTCTCCATTCACCTGATCGATCCGCTCGAGCGTCTCCTGCACCCGCTGCTTCGACTGGATGGCGAAGCTCATGTCCTGGGAGGCCAGCTCCGCGATGGAAGATCGCGCGGCGGCGGTTTCTGCAATGGAACGTCCAATCACCTCGCGGATCTCATCGTTGAACCGGTCCGAGCGATGCGACAACTTGCGCACCTCGTCGGCGACGACCGCAAAGCCCCGTCCGGCCTCCCCTGCCCGAGCCGCCTCGATCGCCGCATTCAGGGCCAACAGGTTGGTCTGATCCGCGATCACCTTGACATCACCCAGCAAAGCCTCGGCGCGCTCCATGTGTGCCACCATCTCGTCGATACGCTCGACCATCGCCATGCTGTTGGAACTGGTCGACACCACGTATTCGACGAAGCGGTTCAACACCTCGTCGGTCTGCTCGATGAATCCGGCGGGCGCCGCACTGCCGTCTCCTCCCTCCTGATGGAGGCGGGCAATCACATCCGTCACCCGACGGCGTTGCTCATCCACCTGCTGGTGCAGCCCATGGAAAGACTGTTGCAATGTTTCCACGGCCTCCCCTACCAACCGCTGGATCTGCCTGAGTTCGGATTGCAGCTGTTCTCTGGATTCGGCGATCCCCGACTCGACCCGATCCCTCAGGTCTTTCAGCACCCGACCAACCTCCTCAGGAAGATCGACCTTGTTGGCCGCCGTCTGCGATTCGCCGTCCTTGTACTGACGCCAGGCATCGACAGCCAGCACGGCCCCTGCCGTCGCCAGCACCCAGAGCGCAGCCGGGAAGCCACTGAACAATCCCGAGGCACTGGCGACCGATGCGGCGACAATCCCTATCGCGTGTGGAAAACGCAAGCGCTTTTCTGTTCTTGCCATTGATCCCCTTCCGTTGACACTCCATCTCACCGACGCGTTGCGGCTTCCCCATTCGAATCGGCGGGCGGTGGATTTTCTTTAGTTGAGTAGCTCGACGATCCGACCGGCGATGCTCCCCAGCGGCAGCACCTCGTCGGCATATCCGCGCTTGACCACCTCACCCGGCATGCCCCATACCACGCTGGTCTTCTCGTCCTGGGCCAGGATGGTCGCACCGGCCTCACGCAGCTCCCCCATGCTCTCTGCCCCATCCGCGCCCATGCCGGTGAGCATGACGCCCAGGGCATTGACACCCGCATTGCGCACCAGCGACCGGATCATCACCTCCACCGACGGTTTGTGGCGGTTGACCGGCGGGCTGTCGTCGAGCCGACAAATGTAGCGCGCCCCGTCCCGCTCGACCCTGAGATGGCGATCGCCCGGTGCGATATAGGCATGCCCCGGCAGAATCTGCTGACCATCCTCTGCCTCGCAGACCGCAAGGGGTGACAGGGCATCCACGCGCTGGGCGAAGGAGCGGCTGAAGGCGGCGGGGATGTGCTGGGTAATCACCACCCCCGCCTGGATGTCCGCCGGGAGGGCCATCAACACCTCCTTGATCGCCTCGGTACCGCCGGTGCTGGCACCGATGCCAATGATCCGGTCCGTCGTCTGGAAATGACGGCGCCCGGCCGTCGCTGGAGCCGGGGCATTCGCCGCCGGTTCGGCACCTGCCGCTCGTCTGACCACCGCCGGCGACTGCAGCGCGCGCACCCTCGCCCGCGCGGCGGTTCTCACCTTGTGGATCAGCTCATCGGCATAGCCGGCGAGTCCCTCCCTGAGGTCGACCTTGGGTTTGGCCACGAAATCGACCGCGCCGTACTCGAGGGCCTGTAGTGTCACGTCCGCCCCCTGCTGGGTGAGGCTGGAAACCATCACCACTGGCATCGGGCGCAATCGCATGAGATTCCGCAGGAAGGTCACCCCATCCATGCGCGGCATCTCCACGTCCAGGGTCAGCACATCGGGGTTCAGCCGCTTGATCTTGTCCCGCGCCGCATAGGGGTCTGCGGCGGTACCCACCACCTCGATGTCCGGTGTCTCCTTGAAAATGGCACTCAGCACCTGGCGCACCAGGGCCGAGTCATCCACGATGAGCAGCTTGATCTTCTTCGACATGTCGCCTCCCGAATCCCTTGTCCCCTCTTAAAAGAGTTCCACTTCACCTTCCACTGGCTTGTGTGCCAGCTCCTGCTGGTAGGCACGCTCGCGCCGGATGACGGTGTCGTTGTGCAACTCGCGAATACGCTTCACCAGGGCGCGACCGCTGCGCGGAAAGAAGATCACCTTGCGCGGAAAGCGCTCCCCCACGTCTTCCGACACCAGCGGGATACCTTCGGTCTCCAGGTATTCGTGGACGAACTCGATATTGGTCCTGCCGATATCGCTGATCTGTCTCATCACCAACCCCCCGCCGAAGACCTTGGCCTCGAGGTTGCGCCGCTGTCCTCCGTGCTTGAGGATCTCGTTGATCATGTGCTCCATGGCATAGTTGCCATAGCGGGTGGCGACACAGCAGCTTTCCACCTCACTCCCCCATTGACCGGTTTCCGATAGGGGGAGCATGAAGTGGTTCATGCCACCCACCCCGAGGCGCCGGTCACGGATGCAGGCCGCGACGCAGGAACCGAGCACCGTGGTGATCAGCTCGTCCCGGACCGTCACGTAATACTCGCCAGGCAGTATCTTGGCCGCCGCACAGCCGTGTGTCTTGTCCCAATAGCGCTTGACGTGTTCGAAACCTCTAAGCGGGCTGCCCAGGTCTTGCGGCTGGCGGGCACTGAGCATCAGCCCACCCTCCGGTAGATGGTCTTGCCGATCAGCTCGAAGCGGTCGGTCACCTGGAACAATGATTCCGAATGTCCGATGAACAGATAGCCACCCGGCTTGACGACCTCGGCGAAGCGCTCCACCAGGCGCTTCTTCGATTCCTTGTCGAAATAGATGATCACATTGCGACAGAAGATGATGTCCTGGGGCTCCTGCCGCCACTCACCCATCAGATTGAGCAGGCCGAACTCGATACGCTCCCGCAACTCCGGCTTGACCCGAACCATGCCTTCCTGCCGCCCCTTGCCCTTGAGGAACCAGCGACGCAGACGAGCCGGCCCAAGCCCCTCCACCCGGTCCCGGCGATAGACACCCCGGGAGGCGGTGGCCAACACGTTGGAGTCGATATCGGTGGCCCGGATGTTCACCTGCCAACCCCTCAGCCGGCCGCCCATCTCGCCGATGGTGATGCCCAGTGAATAGGGCTCCTCGCCGGTGGAACAGCCCGCCGACCAGATATCCAGCCGACGCTCGCCGCGGTTCGCAACCATACGCTCGGGGATGGCTGCGTCACGCAGGTAGTCGAAGTGATGATTTTCGCGAAAGAAGGCCGTGAGATTGGTGGTGATGGCATTGACCAGCTCGATCAGTTCCGCCTCGTCTTCGCCCTTGCGCAGGTAGTCGCAATAGCTGGCGAAATCGCGCAGCCTCAGGGCACGCACCCGCCGCGCCAGGCGCGAGTAGAACATGTCGAACTTGTCGTCTCCCACGACGATGCCGGTGTGTTCATTGGCGAGCCGCCGCAGGAAGTCGAAGTCGTTGCGGGTGAAGGGGAACTCCCGTTCGCGGACCACTGCGCTCATCAGCCCCTCCTCAGAACAGTTCGATATCGTCGATGTCACCGTCGTTCAGACGCTGTCGCACTCGCTCCAGGGCCTCTTCAATACTGGCTCCGTCGAGCAGTGCATCGAACATCTCCTGTTCCTCGCGCATCGAATAGCGATTACGAATGGCATCCTGCAAACCCCGCCATTCCATCGGCTGATAGAGCCGGGAAGTATCGCCTACCAGGTCTCCCAACTGCTCGAGGGCATGTTTCACGTGATCGATGCGCTGGGACAGCCGGTCGTAGAACTGAAAGGCAACGATGCTCTGCTGCATGTTCGACTGCACCCGGGCACAACGCGCCAGAATGGGACCGACCGCCTCGGGCGACCCCTGCAGTCGCTGCGCCTCTTCGGCAATCCCATCCACTTCACCCACCATGGTGGCAAAGGCACTCGTCAGGGACTGGATCGAATCATCACCCTCCTGCATCGCCATGGCGATCTGCGCGACCGCCAGATTGAGCATCCGTACCGTCTCACGTACCTGGCTCCAATCCAGATCGGGCTGTTCGGCGCGCGAAGGACTTACCATGTCGGCTGTCTGTCCCATCAATTGCCTCCCTGCGTGGATTCCTGTCCGTCGTTCAGGCCGAGTGCGGCAACCAGGCCGAGGCTCCTGGCGCCATTGAAGAGGGCCTCGGAATGACCCAGCCACCGCACGGCCACGGCATCCCCCTCCCGGTCCTTGACAAAGGCCGTCAGCAACTGCAGCCCCGCTCCATCGATCTGATCCACTCGGCGTCCGTCGATGACCATCTCACCGACCTGCGGCAGGCGTTCCAGCCATTGCGCATGGCACTCGGCCACTTCGGCAATGGTCAGCGACTCGGGTAGACAGAGTACTGTGTCGTCACCAACCGGCTCGCCCTCTCCATCCGACTCGCGCAACTCCGGCGGCACTGCGACCGCCTCGCCCAGGGTTGCATCATCCAGGTCGGCCAGAGGATCATGCGACATGACTGGCTTCTTGCGCATAGCCGTGTTCTCCTTTGAAGATCAATTCCCCTGCCAGGGCCTCGAATTCGGCCGCCGAGCGGCTCCTGGCGCGATACTCGAAGATGGTTCGCCCGGCACCGGCACATTCCGCCAGCACCGCTGCCTCACTGATGAAGGTCTCCATCAGGTGATCAGGGAAATGTTCCAGAATCTTTTCGCGAACCTCTCTGGAAAGACGCCGCCGGGCCACATAGCGGCTGAGAAAGATGGAACGTTCCAATGGCCTTTGCCGTAGTGCTTCGACCCTACCCAGCGTTCCCATCAGCCGGGCGAGGCCGGTCAGGGAAAGAAAATCGCCGGCAACCGGGATCAGCGCCTGGTCGACTGCAAACAGGGCATTCATCACCAGCAGGCCGGCCGATGGAGGACAATCAAAAATGAGATAGTCGACATCCGGCGGCTGGCGGTCGATCGCCTGCCGTAGCAGACGGCCTCGTTCCGTGCCGCCCTGCAGGCGTTCCACCTCGCCCAGGCCATTGCCGGCGGGCACCAGTTCCATCAGCTCGCGGGTCGAGATCGCATGCTCGCCCAGTGTATCCTCACCCAGCAATACCCGGTCGACCCCCTGCGGCAGTGCCCTGAACAACCCCAGACAGGGCGACAAGTGTCCCTGAGGGTCCAGATCGACCACCATCACCCGTCGCCCCGTGCGTGCCAGGGCATGGCCCAGGTTTACCGCCGTGGTGGTCTTGCCCACGCCGCCCTTCTGGTTGATCACCGCCATGGTTTTCATGATCATCCTCCTCGCCTCAGGCCAGGCTATCCAGCCTCGCCCATTCTTCTTCGCTGAATATGCGGTCGACATCCAACAGCACGGTCATCTGCTCGCCCTGGCTGACCATTCCCCTGAGGTATTGGCTACTGACCCCGCCGACCATGGCCGGCGGCGATTTGATCTCTGCCTCGGTGGCATCGATCACCCCGGTTACGGCATCGACCACCATCCCAACCAGCTGCCGACCCGCCGCACCTGCCTCGACGACCGCAATGACGATCACCGTGGTCGGTTCATAGACGGGGTCCACGGCGCCGAAACGAATCCGCAGATCGACGATCGGGACGATGGTCCCTCTCAGATCGAGGACCCCTTTTACGTGGGCGGATGTCTCGGGCAGCGCCCGCACCGGCTCCCAGCCCCGGATCTCCTGAACTCGAAGGATGTCGATGCCGAAGGCATCTTCACCCAGGACGAAGCCCAGATACTGTTGTGCCCCGCGTTCGGTCGCCGTTGCCTCCTGTGCCTTCATCTCCATATCCTCAGTTGGTCACCCTGGCCTCGACGGTCTGCAGCAATGCGACGATCTCGCCCGAGAGCGACTCGATCTCCTGGTAGCGTTGTTCTGCCTGATCCTTGCGACCGGCCTCCTTGAGGTCGATGATCTCGCGGATCACCGCATGCAGTCGCTCATGCCGCTTTTCCATGGTCTGCATTTCGTCGATGTGGCCGTACTGCGCCATGCCCTGGCTGTAGAGCCACTTGCCAAGGACGCAGTCGCGGTGCGACACCGCCTCGGCATGGGTCAGCGCCTTGCGACCATCGAGGAAGTCACGAATCTTCTGCCGCCATGCCAGGTGGGCGGTGCGTGCGGCGAAGAAGTCGAGGGTGGCATCCCCGCCCTGGCCGTGCACATGATGATGGGCATGGTCAGCGTCTTCCGATTCGGCCTCGTCCAGCAACGCCCGGGGATCCTGCGGCAGCCGGAAGAACGAGATACCACGCTCCATCTCCTGGGCCTTTTCATAGAGTGAAGAGGAGGCCGCTGCGGTCTCCTCGGCCAGGGCGGCGTTCTGCTGGGTGGTCTCATCGAGGGAGGTCACTGCCAGGTTGACCTGGTCGATACCGGCTGCCTGTTCGGCACTGGCCGCGGCGATCTCCGCCACGATATCACCCACCTTCTTCACCGCCAGCACGATCTCGGAGAGCGTCTCGCCCGACTTGCCGACCAGGTCGCTGCCCGCATGCACCTTGTCCACGCTGTCCTGGATCAGCTCCTTGATCTCCTTGGCCGCCTCCGCGGAGCGTGAGGCCAGGTTGCGCACCTCGGTGGCGACCACCGCGAAGCCTCTTCCCTGCTCGCCGGCACGCGCCGCCTCCACCGAGGCATTGAGCGCCAGTAGATTGGTCTGGAAGGCGATCTCGTCGATCACGCCAATGATCTCGGCGATCTGTTCGCTGGAGCGATTGATCGCCTCCATGGCGCTGACCGCATCGGCCACGACCTGTCCGCCCTGCTCCGCCAGCTGTCGGGCATTGCCCGTCACCTGATTGGCCTGCTGGGCATTGTCCGCGTTGTGGCGGACCGTGGCGGTCAACTGCTCCATGCTCGAGGCGGTCTCCTCCAGGGCCGCCGCCTGCTGTTCGGTACGCGCCGAAAGGTTCGCATTGCCCGAGGTGATCTCGTTCGAGGCCACATTGATGCCGTCGGCGATCTGCTGCACCTTGAGCAGGGTCTCCGAGACCTGTACCAGGGTCTGGTTGACCGCATCCCGGATCCGCCCGAAGGCCCCCTGGAACCGGCCCTTCATCGGCTTCTGGAAATCGCCGCCGGCCATCGCCTGCAGGGTCTCGTCCACCGCGCCGACGACGCGCTTCAGATCATCGAGCAGGGCATTGATGCCCACCGCCAGGTGCTTGAAGAAGCCCTGCTTGCCTTCCAGCGTGACCCTTTCATCGAGATTGCCCGAGCGGGCCGCCGCCACGATGGACTCCAGCTCCTGTTCCACAGCCACCTCATCGGTGCGGTCCAACCATTCCACCGCGGTACCCAGGCGGTTGCCTTCCGGGTCGACGACCGGATTGGCGACGAAACGGAAGGTGCGTCCGCCGATCCGGATCTCGGACCGGAGCGGCTTGTCGAGCATCTCGATGGCACGCTGTTGATGGGCAGGGTTCTTGTGGAAACTGTCGATATTGGCACCAAGCAGCTTGTCCGCCTCGAAATGGGGCAGCTCCTTGCGGATATCGGCCTCGGCACGCTTGAACATCTCGCGCACCGTGTCGTTCATGTAGATGATGTTGTTGTCGGTGTCGGCCATCATGACGCAGCTCGAGACATTGTCGAGCGCGGTGCGGATACGCAGATTCTCCATCGCCCGCCGCTCGGCCTCCTCCCGGGCCGCCGCCTCGGCGGCCTCGGCCGCGCGCACCTCGGTCAGGTCCTTCCACTCCACCACGGTACCCAGGCGCTCGCCCTGCTCGTTGATCACCGGATTGGCAATGATCTCGAAGATGCGCTGACCCACCTGCATCTCGGCCTTGTAGGGGCCTTCCAGACGCTCGAGCAGCGCCCGCTGATGGGAGGGGTTCTTGTGGAACACGTCGATGCTCTGGCCGAGGATATGGTCGGCATCGAAGTGCGGCAGCACTTCCTTGATGTCCTGCTCCGCCTCGCGGAACATCTCCTGGACCGCCCGGTTCATGTAGACGATGTTGAAGTCCGCATCGGCCATCATCACATTCGTGCTGACGTTATCGACCGCGGTGCGAGTGGTCAGGCCGATATCGGCCAGGCGGCGGTTGTCCAGCACCTCGAAACCGATCTTGACCTGGACCGAACGGATCGCCTGCAGGATCTGCCCGACCACCCCCTTGTGGTGCACCGCCATCCAGTCGAAATAGTTGTCGGTCAGGATCTGGCGGAGTTTCTGCTCGCCCTGCACCAGGGGCTCGACCACATGCCGTTTGAGCAGCCAGGCGGCGGCGCCCCCGAAGAGCAGCGCGCTCATTAGACCGCCATAGAGCCAGGGCGCGGAGAGCCCGGCGGCCACCATGCCCGCCAGCGCCAGCAACGACGCCAGCACGCCCCCGCCCCCTAGCAGCAGGATGCGCTCCAGGGTCCAGAAGTGCATCCGACTCTCGGTGGTCGGCAGCTTGGCGCGGCCTGCCCGGACATCGGCGTAGAGCTGTTCGGCGAAACGTTTCTCTTCCTCGGTCGGCTTGGTGCGAACCGACATGTATTCCACGCCCCCGTCGGGCAGGTTGATGGGGGTGACATTGGCCTTCACCCAGTAATAGTCACCCGACTTGGCCCGGTTCTTCACCAGGCCAGTCCAGGTATCGCCCTGCTTGACCGTGTCCCACAGGTCCTTGAAGGCCTCCGGCGGCATGTGCGGATGGCGCACGATGTTGTGATTCTTCCCCAGCAGCTCTTCCTCGCTGAACCCGCTGATCTTGACAAAGGCGGGGTTGGCATAGGTGATGATGCCCTTGGCATCGGTCTTGCTGACCAGGATCTGGCCTTCCGGGAAATCGATCTCTCGATCGGTGATGGGTTCGTTTCGTTTCATGATTCGCCTCTGGCAGAGCTGGATTGAATGACGAAGGGCCATGTCATGAGCCGCTGACCATGCTGTCGGCATCCTCGGGAGAAACTTGAGCACGAAACTCACCGCAGGATGCACAAAGGCCACGAAGGAGGCACTCACCGGTAATGTCCGTGTGGACAGCAGGTCGATACGTCTTGTCGGGTTGAAATCCCACCCACACTCCCGGGTGAGCCGGAATCCATTTCAACAATCCGGTGTTGAGAGAGCCACCTGTATGCACGATCAGGGGCATGGCCATGGACTCATGGCCGATGGAGGGATCGGTGGGCGAAAAAGCATCTAGACCCGATGGCCAGGAAGGAGCCTGCCGCCGACGTTCCTCGAGCAGACACCCGCCCCGCTTTCCAACAAGTTACGAATTCTGATGACGTAATCCTGAATTACAGCCAGCTGGCCATTGTTCAGGCGGCCGATTCCTGGCCGTCGGGGCGTTGCGCCAGGGCATCCAGATCGAGCAACATGACCATGTCGTCACCCGCGCTGGCCAGGCCCTGGATGAATTCGGTGGGCACCCCACTGTCGAACTCCGGCGTGCGACTGATCTGCTCGTCCTGGACCACCAGAACATCGGAGACCGCATCCACCACCAGGCCCATCGATCGTTCACTACCGGCCTCACCGTGACGCACCACGATCACCACCGTCTCCTTGGTGTATTCCTTCGGCGCCATGCCGAAACGCAGGCGCAGGTCGTAGACTGGAACGATATTGCCGCGCAGGTTGATCACCCCTTTCAGGTAGTTAGGCGTGTTGGGCACCCGGGTAGCGGTTTCCCAACCACGAATCTCCTGAACCCGCAAAATGCTCACGGCATACTGCTCGCCATCCAGCAGAAAGCTCAGATATTGACTTCCGCTGGTGTCATCGTCGTGGTCCTGACCCAGCAGACTCAGATGATCCTGTTCCGACATGGTTCCTCCTAGGCGGTAAGGGCAACGACA
>RFHJ01000151.1 GCA_003696905.1 Gammaproteobacteria bacterium
CATCCAGGGCACCGAGCGGATGCCCTGTTCCTGCGCGATCTCGGGGTGACTGGTGATATTGATGACCTCGAGGCGCCCGATCAGTCCCTCCTTGGTCAGCTCGGCAAGGGCCTGCAACACTGCTGGACAATACGCGCAGCCAGTAGCGATCAACAGGCGGGCATCCACCGCTGACGGTCTGGCCGAGGCGGAGGGGGAAGGAGCGGTCATGGGGAGACCCTCTCGAAGATGAACGAAGCCAAAGTTTAAGGAATGATTCCCGTTATCGCTGGTGGTCGCAGCGCGGCCGGCTAGCGTGGGTCGATAATGGCGTATCAGCATATGAAATAAGGCTGATTTATGCCAGCTGCGGGTAAAACTGTTTGGCGTTTCCCTCCCCCCCTCACTATGTTTAGACACCCCGATGCCCCGGCCGGTCCGGCGCGCTCAGCGATCGACCGCTCGGGCCGGTGCCGGAAACGCCCGCGGGCCCTGTTTCCGCAGGGGGCGAGAGATCCGGGATGCGCCTCAGGGGGCAGCCCAGAACACCCACACACTGCAGTGTAAACCTCAGGAGAACTTTCGATGCCTACATTCGTACGTACCGACAAGTGCGATGGCTGTAAAGGCCAGGACAAGACCGCGTGCATGTACATCTGCCCGCACGACCTCATGAAGCTGGACAAGGACGGTTCCGAGACCGGCCACGCCATGAAGTCCTACAACCAGGAGCCGGAGCAGTGCTGGGAGTGCTACTCCTGCATCAAGATCTGCCCGCAGAACGCCATCGAGGCACGTCCCTATGCCGACATCGTGCCGCTGGGTGCCTCGGTTCAGCCGCTGCGCGGTACCGATTCGATCATGTGGACCATCAAGTTCCGCAACGGCACCATGAAGCGCTTCAAGTTCCCCATCCGGACCACCCCCGAAGGCTCCATCGATCCTTACGGCGGCAAGCCGAAGGCCGACTTGAGCAAGATCGCCGAGCCCGGTTTCTTCAACAAGGGCGAGCAGAACGGCTGGCGCGACGGCGATCCCAGCGAACTGATCTGCAAGTGATCGCGGCTGGAAACGAAAACTTACTTACGAGGTATTGAGTAATGGCTGAATTCGGAAATCCCGAAGTCGTCGAAGAAGAAGTCGACATCCTCATCATCGGTGGCGGCATGGCTGCCTGTGGTACTGCATACGAGATCGGTCCCTGGCTGGAAGCGGCCAAGGAGAGCGCCGGCATGGACATCAAGGTCAAGCTGGTGGACAAGGCCGCGCTGGACCGCTCCGGTGCCGTGGCCCAGGGCCTGTCGGCCATCAACACCTATATCGGTCCCGAGCAGGATCCGGCCGACTACGCGCGTATGGTCTCCAACGACCTGATGGGCATCACCCGTGACGACCTGGCCTACGACCTGGGCCGTCATGTGGACGAGTCGGTGCACCTGTTCGAGGAGTGGGGTCTGCCGATCTGGAAGACCGACGAGAACGGCGAACGTCACAACGGCGCCGAGGGTCTGCCCTCGCTGAAGGACGGCGGCAAGCCGGTGCGCTCCGGTAAGTGGCAGATCATGATCAACGGCGAATCCTACAAGTGGATCGTGGCCGAGGCCGCCAAGAAGGCCCTGGGCACCGACCGCATCCAGGAGCGCGTGTTCATCGTCAAGCTGGTCAACGACAAGAACGACAAGAACCGCGTCGCCGGTGCCGTCGGCTTCTCGGTGCGCGAGCACAAGCTGTACGTCTACAAGTTCAAGGCGTGCATGCTGGCCGCCGGTGGCTGCGTCAACATCTTCCGTCCGCGTTCGGTCGGTGAGGGTCAGGGCCGTGCCTGGTACCCGGTCTGGAACGCCGGTTCCACCTATGCCATGGCGGCCGAGGCCGGCGCCGAGATGACCATGATGGAAAACCGCTTCGTGCCGACCCGCTTCAAGGACGGCTACGGTCCGGTGGGTGCCTGGTTCCTCCTGTTCAAATCCAAGGCCACCAACGCCTTCGGCGAGGTGTACATGGAGCGCAACAAGGAGATGCTGGACGACTATCCGCCCTATGGTCAGGCCCAGGTTCCGGCATCCTGCCTGCGTAACCACCTGATGCTGAAGGAGATGCGCGAGGGTCGCGGTCCCATCTGGATGGACACCGTGACCGCCCTGGCCAAGCTGCGCGAAACTCTCTCCCCCCGTGAGGTGAAGCACCTTGAGGCCGAGGCCTGGGAAGACTTCCTCGACATGTGCATCGGTCAGTGCGGCATCTGGGCCGGTGAGAACATCGAGCCGGAGAAGAAGAACTCCGAGCTGATGCCCACCGAACCCTATCTGCTGGGCTCCCACTCCGGCTGCTGCGGCATCTGGGTTTCGGGTCCCGAGGATGTCGGTGCACCGACCACCGAGGAGCACCCCGAGAAGGACAAGATCCCTTCGCACCTGCCGGAAGGCTGGCACTGGGGCTATCGGGGCATGACCACCGTGAAGGGCCTGTTCACCGCCGGTGACGGTGTGGGCGCCTCCGGACACAAGTTCTCCTCCGGCTCCCACGCCGAAGGTCGTATGGCTGCCAAGTCCATGGTCAAGTTCGTGATCGACAACAAGGACTGGACCCCGGAGCTGGATACCGACGTGGATACCCTGATCGAGGAGATCTACCGTCCGGTACGCAACTACCTGGAGTTCAAGGACTACACCACCGCGATCGATGTGAACCCCAACTACATCACCCCGCGGATGCTGCAGTTCCGTCTGCAGAAGATCATGGACGAGTACGTGGCCGGTGTGGCGACCTACTACACCACCAACGAGCACATGCTCAACCTGGCCGAGCAGAAGCTCGAGATGCTGAAGGAAGACTCGCTGAAGATGCGGGCGAAGGACCTTCACGAGCTGCTGCGTGCCTGGGAGAACTACCACCGCATCCTGGCGGCGGAAGCTCACATGAAACACATCCAGTTCCGTGAAGAATCCCGTTATCCGGGCTTCTACTATCGCATGGACAAGAACTTCGTCGACGAAGAGAACTGGAAGTGCTTCGTGAACTCGGTGTACGACAAGGAGACCAAGACCTGGACCTGCTTCAAGCGGGCCCACAAGGACCTGGTCGACAAGTCCAAGCTGTTCAAGTAACAGCACGGTCGGCAACGGCCGAGCCGCAAGGCTGAGAAGTCCGGGCCCTCGTGAGGGGCCCGGGCTTTTTTCTTATTGAATTCCGGTCTGGTCCGGGTGCCCTAGTGGCGGCCGAACCGGGCAAAACCCTATAATGCGCGCCCTGATTGCCCCCAATGGTTGTGTCAGGCTGCGATATCGGGCCGTGTTTGGGTCCTGCAAGACGAGGTGAGGTCGATGAGTGACGAAAAACTGGATATTCCCGAGGAACTGGCCAGCGCCAACCTGCCGGTGCTGCTGACCGGTGAGTCCAAGCTCAAGTTCCGCTGCTACAAGGGTATTTCCTGCTTCAATGCCTGCTGCAAGGCGGCGGACGTCACCCTGGCGCCCTACGACGTGCTGCGGCTGCAGCGACGCTTGGGCATGGATTCGGCCGAATTCCTCAAGAAGCATACGGTGCCCTTTCAGCTGGAGCGTGATGGCGTGCCCGGCATCAAACTGCGCACCGATGACGAAGGCGCCTGTCTCCTGCTCGATGGTGAAAACGGCTGCAGCGTGTACGAGGATCGTCCCACCGTCTGCCGCTACTATCCGGTCGGGCTGTTGGCGATGCGCCGCAAGGACTCGCCGGTGGCCGAAGAGAAGTATTCGCTGGTCGTGGAAGAACATTGCAAGGGTCACGAAGAAGACCGCGAGATCACGGTGGCCGAATATCGCAAGGAGCAGGGCGTCGAGGAATACGACGAGTTCAACCGCGAGTGGTACGAACTGATCCTGAAGAAGCGCTCGGGAGGCCCTGGCGTCGGCAAGCCCAACGAGATGAGCCTGCAGTTGTTCTTCATGGCCTCGTTCAATTTCGACATGTTCCGCCGCTTCGTGCTCAGCGACAACTTCAAGAACACCTATGACCTCCCGCAACAGGTCTACGACGAGATCGAACAGAGCGACGAGGCACTGATCAAGTTCGGCTATCGCCTGATGCGCCAGGTGCTGTTCGGTGAGATGACCATCCCGGAGCAGAAGGATGCCTGGGACCGTCGGGTCAAGGAGCGCAAGGCGGTCTGGGAAGCGCGCATGCAGGCCGAGATCGCCGCACGCAACGCCAAGGCCGAAGAGGCCATGCGCGAGGAAACGCTGGGAACTGACTGCAACAGCGAGAGCTGCGGCGATCGTGACTGATTCCATTCCGGCTTGGAGAGGGAGCGTTATCGGTTACGGTTTTTCTGGATTCCGGCCTGCGGTCTCCATTCAGGCTACGGGACTCTCCTTACTCGTCCGAAAGAAACTTCCGCACAAGCGCCCTGGACCTTGAGCCCGACCCGGGTTCAGGGGATGATTCAGATCACAGAGAGATCTCTCTGTCCTTTGTGGTGAGTTTCCCTTCCTGGCACCCAAAGAAAAAAGCCCGCCGAAGCGGGCTTGAAGGGTTCGATCCGGCCGCTCCGTTCGGGCGGCCGCAGGATCACTTGCCGGCGATGTCTTCCAGCTTCTTCGCCTTGATGATCTGGCCGTCCAGCGCGGCATCCTCTGCAGAGCGCCCATAGGCCACGTCGATCAACTGGCTGTAGTAGACCACCGGCATCTCGAACTTGGTGCCGAAGCGCTCGTTGATCTGATCCTGGTAGATCTCCACGTTGGCCTGGCACAGCGGGCAGGGGGTGGCGATCATGTCGGCGCCGTTGTCGTAGGCGGCCTCGATAATACCCTTGATCATCTCCTGCGATTTCTCCGGCTCGGAGAAGGCCAGGGCGCCACCGCAGCATTGCACCTTCTTCTCGTAGGTGGGGATCGACTCGCCCCCCAGGGCGTCCACCATCTTGTCGAGATACATGGGGTTCTCGAAGGACTCGCCGGCGATGCCGAAGGGCCGGTTGGTCTGGCAGCCGACGTAACCGGCGATCTTGACGCCCTCCAGCGGCTTTTTCACGCCCTCGGAGAGCGCCTCGTAGCCGATGTCCTCGATCAGCACCTCGCACATGTGGCGGATCGGGGTCTGGTTGGTCATCTTCAGGTTGGCCTCGGCCAGTACCGTGTTGGCCTCCTGGAAGAAGTTCTCGTCTTCCTTGAAGCGCTCGGCGGCCTCCTTGGTGGCCAGCCAGCAGGCGGCGCAGGTGGCCACGATGTCCTGACCGGGGTTGTGCTGCTCGGACAGGGCGATGTTGCGGGCGGACAGGCTCATCCGTGGCAGGACGCCGCCGCTGCCGTAGCCGATGGAGGCCGAACAGCAGTTCCAGTCCGGAATCTCGTTGAGCTTGACGTCCAGCACTTCGCACATGGTGTCGATGGAGCGCTTCAGGTTGGAGGAGGAAGCGCCATCCTGCGAGGAGCAGCCGGGGTAGTAGGAATATTCACGTTTCGCCATCTTCGATGCTCCTTAGCTGTTGGCCTTGAGCTTGCCCAGCTCGATCTCTTTGGCCTTCTTGATCATCTTCTGCAGGCCGCTGACATCCTTGATGCCGTGGCCGCCGAAGAACTCGGCCGGGCTCATGCGCTTGGCCTTCATCATGTTCATGCCGAGCTTCTGGTTGGCCAAGGCATTCTTGATGCCCTGGCTGAAGCCGTCCTTGAAGTACAGGGACAGGCCCAGTTTCAGCTCGTTGACCCGACCGCGCTTCATCATATTGTTCCAGAAGATCTCCGAGAACTGCGCGGTGGGCTGGTTCTTGGGTGCCAGTCCAAGGCGCTTCGCGTAGGTGGCCAGGCCGTGCATGATGTGGGTGATGGGCAGCTCCCGAGGGCAGCGCACGATGCAGTTGTAGCAGGAGGTGCACATCCACATCGAATCGGATGTCAGCACCTCGTCACGCTTACCGGCTCGGATCATCATGAAGATCTCCTGGGGCGGGTGCTCCCAGTAGGGGCCCAGGGGGCAGGACCCGGAGCAGACGCCGCACTGCATGCACATCTTGACCCACCGGCCCTCTTCCACGTTCGCTCCGACCTCCTTGAGGAAGTCGTTGCGATATTTTTCGACCATTGCTGTGTTCATATCGCTCATTGTCTCTCTCCCTCAAGGTCAGAACTTGAACGGGCTCATGCCCACCTTCTCGACCACCTCTTCCATCTCCTTGATCAGGCGCGGGGCGCGCTCGATATCGGTGATGGCGACCTCGTGAACCGCAACCCGTTCGGGCTCCAGGTTGAGGGTGGAGAGGGTGTCGCCGACCTTGCGCATGCGCTCGGCCGCCATGGCGGAACCGCGCACGAAGTGGCACTGGTAATCGTCGCCACGCTTGCAGCCCATCATGACCACGCCGTCATAGCCGTTGTTCATGGAGTCGGTGATCCACGACAGGGAGACGGAGCCGAGGCAGCGGACCGGGATGACCCGTGCCCAGGGGCTGATCTCCTCGCCGCTCATGGCGGCCTGGTCCAGTGCCGGATAGGCGTCGTTCTCGCAGGCCAGCACCAGGATGCGCGGCTTCTCCTCGAACTCGTCGGGAATCTCCACGTTCTTGATCTGCTGACCCACGGTGTCGATGGAGTAGTTGTCGAAGGAGATGACCCGCACCGGGCAGGCGCCCATGCAGGTGCCGCAGCGGCGGCAGCGCGACTCGTTGAACTGCGGGTAACGCTCCTCGTCCTCGTTGATGGCGCCGAAGGGGCACTCCACGGTGCAGCGCTTACACTGGGTGCAGCCTTCCTTGCGGAAGCGGGGATAGGAGAGGTCACCCACGCGTGGGTGGACCGCCTCGCCATGGGCTGCATGCACCGCGGCCTGGATGGCCTTCATGGCCGCGCCGGTGGCATCGTCCTGGGCCTGCTTGATGTCCATGGGACGGCGTACCGGCCCGGCGGCGTAGATGCCGGTGCGGCGCGTCTCATAAGGAAAGCAGATGAAGTGCGAATCGGTGAAGCCCCACTTCAGCTGTGGCAGGTCGGTACCCTGACGGTAGTCCAGGTTGAGGATGGACTCCACGGTGACCGCAGTCTCGGATTCCATCTCTTCCTTGGCGGCCTCCTGCTCCTCTTCGGAGAGGCCTTCGAGTGATTCGTTTGCCGCATAGGGGTCCGGGCCGGAGTTGGGGACCATACCGATATCCAGTACCACCAGGTCCACCGGCAGTTCCACGTCCTCGTCGAGGATCTTGTCCTTGAACTTGACCGTGGCACCCGAGCCGTTGGCGGTGACCTCGTTCACTGCGGCCTTGGTGAAGATGACCATCTTCTGCTGGCCCGAGCGGTAGAAGTCTTCGCCCGCCGCGCCGGGAGTGCGCAGGTTGTC
>RFHJ01000152.1 GCA_003696905.1 Gammaproteobacteria bacterium
CGGCGGCAGGGATGCCGCCGTCGAGCCTACAAGGATGTATTTACGGCGTTTTTTCGCGCAGACACCCGCTCCGCACACGGTTAGATGACGCTACCCTGGTATTGATGGAAACACCCGTTGGCGCAAGTCTCATTATTTACCAGCCATGGACCACCAAATCAATGGTGGCGAAGCGCATCCTTTTTGGCATCGCCCGCTTTTGCGGTCTCTTTCGCCTTCGCATCGTCTTCTTCGTCCTTGCGAGGCGTCGGCATATGGGTGAGTGCAATCTCCAACACCTCGTCGATCCATTTCACCGGACGGATATCGAGGTTCTGCTTGATGTTCTTCGGGATCTCCACCAGGTCACGCTCGTTGTCCGCCGGAATGATCACCGTCTGGATACCGCCGCGGTGCGCCGCCAGCAGTTTCTCCTTGAGGCCACCGATGGGCAATACCTCGCCACGCAGGGTGATCTCGCCGGTCATGGCGACATCCGCACGGACCGGAATGCCGGTGAGGGCCGAGACCAGTGCCGTACACATGCCGATACCGGCGCTGGGACCATCCTTCGGCGTGGCGCCCTCCGGAACATGGATGTGCACATCCACCTTTTCGTAGAAATCATCATTGAGTCCCAGCGCCTTGGCGCGGGAACGCACCACCGTCATGGCCGCCTGGATGGACTCCTTCATCACATCGCCCAATTGGCCGGTATGGGTCAGGCGCCCCTTGCCCGGCGTCAGCGCCGCCTCGATGCGCAACAGCTCGCCACCCACCTCGGTCCAGGCCAGACCGACGACCTGGCCGATCTGATCGTGCTCCTCTGCACGACCGTAACGGAACCGCTTGACACCCAGATACTTCTCCAGCGACTTGGGCGTCACGGTGATTTTCTTGCCTTCCTGCCCCTTGAGCAGCAGATCCTTGACCACCTTGCGGCAGATCTTGGCGATCTCGCGCTCCAGGTTACGCACACCCGCCTCGCGGGTGTAATAACGCACGATGTCACGTACTGCCGACTCCCGAATCACCAACTCGTCTTCCTTGAGCCCGTTGTTCTTCATCTGTTTGGGGATCAGGTAGTTCTCCGCAATGGCCACCTTTTCGTCCTCGGTATAACCCGACAGACGGATGACCTCCATGCGGTCGAGCAACGGCGCCGGGATGTTCATGCTGTTGGCGGTGGCCACGAACATCACTTCGGAAAGATCGAAATCCACCTCCAGGTAGTGATCCTGGAAGGTATGGTTCTGCTCGGGGTCCAACACCTCCAGCAACGCCGAGGCCGGGTCACCGCGGAAGTCCATGGCCATCTTGTCGATCTCGTCGAGCAGAAACAAAGGATTCCGGGTGCCGATCTTGATCAGGTTCTGGATGATCTTGCCCGGCATGGCACCGATATAGGTACGCCTGTGACCACGAATCTCCGCCTCGTCACGCACCCCGCCGAGGGCCATGCGCACGAACTTGCGGTTGGTGGCGCGGGCGATCGATTTGCCGAGCGAGGTCTTGCCAACCCCGGGCGGACCCACCAGGCAGAGAATCGGCCCCTTCAGCTTGCGCACCCGTTGCTGCACTGCCAGGTATTCGAGGATCCGCTCCTTGACCTTCTCCAGACCGTAGTGATCCGCATCCAGTACCTCCTGGGCCTTGGCAATATCGTTACGCACCTTGGTGCGCTTCTTCCACGGCACACTCACCAGGGTGTCGATATAGTTGCGTACCACGGTGGCCTCGGCCGACATGGGCGACATCAGCTTGAGCTTGTTCAGTTCGGAGGTCGCCTTGGCCTTGGCCTCCTTGCTCATGCCGGCCTTTTCGATCTTCTCTGCCAGCTCCTCGAGCTCGTTGGGCACATCGTCCAGCTCACCGAGTTCCTTCTGAATGGCCTTCATCTGCTCGTTCAGATAGTACTCGCGCTGGTTCTTCTCCATCTGGCGCTTGACCCGCCCACGGATACGCTTCTCCATCTGCAGGATGTCGTTCTCGCCTTCCATCAGCGCCATCAGGTGCTCGAGGCGCTCGCGTACGCTGGCCATTTCCAGAACGTGCTGCTTCTCGTCCAGCTTCAGTGCCATGTGGGCCGCCATGGTGTCGGCCAGACGCGACGGCTCGTCGATGCTCGCCAGCGACGTCAAGACCTCCGGCGGCACCTTCTTGTTGAGCTTGACATACTGATCGAACAGCCCCGTGGCCGAGCGCATCAGTACTTCCATCTCGCGCTCGGGCGTATCCAGCTCCTCGGCCACCGCCTCGATATCGGCTGCGAGGTAGTTGTCCGCCTCCTGAAAACGGGTGATACGGGCACGCTGATTGCCCTCCACCAATACCTTGACCGTCCCGTCGGGTAGTTTGAGCAATTGCAGGATGTTGGCCAGCGTACCGACCTGATAGAGATCGCTGGACTTCGGGTCATCGATGTCTGCGCTGCGTTGGGCCACCAGCAGGATCTGCTTGTTGTCCGACATGGCCGCGTCGAGCGCCTGAATCGATTTTTCGCGACCCACGAACAGCGGGATGACCATGTGTGGATAGACCACCACATCGCGCAGCGGCAATGCCGGCACGGTCGACGGGGCACTGCCCTGAGTTTCCTGTCCCATGAATTTCCTCCGATTGGCGCGCCTTCTCGGCAGCGCCTGGGTGACTGGCTAATGTCTATCGAACCGCGTGAACGGTTCGATGATAGTGAACTTGATCGAGGTTATGAATGGGGGCTGCCCCCCGAAATTCAAGCTTCTGACAACAAAATGCCCGGCTATACCGGGCACTTCGCATCACATCAGTCGGAAGCCGCAATCTGCTTCGTGTCCGCGCCCTCGAAGATGATGAGGGGTTCGGACTCACCCTGCACCACCGATTCGTCGATCACGACCTTGCTGACGTTCTCCAGCGACGGCAGATCGTACATGGTGTCGAGCAGAATGTGCTCGAGAATGGTACGCAGCCCCCGGGCTCCGGTCTTGCGTTCCATGGCCTTGCGTGCAATGGCCCGCAGGGCGTCTTCGCGGAACTCCAACTCGGCCCCTTCCATCTCGAAGAGTCGTTGATATTGCTTGACCAGGGCGTTCTTCGGCTCGGTCAGGATCTGCACCAAGGCATCCTCGTCCAGCTCCTCGAGCGTCGCCACCACGGGCAGGCGCCCGACGAACTCGGGAATCAGTCCATAGGAGATCAGATCTTCGGGCTCGACATCGTGCAGGATCTCGCCCAGATTGCGCGTCTCGTCCTTGCTGCGCACCTCGGCAGCGAAGCCGATGCCGCCTTTTTCGGAGCGGTTACGGATCACCTTGTCCAGGCCGGCAAAGGCACCGCCCACGATGAACAGGATATTGGAGGTATCCACCTGCAGGAACTCCTGCTGGGGATGCTTGCGTCCGCCCTGCGGCGGCACCGAGGCCACCGTGCCCTCGATCAGCTTCAGCAGGGCCTGCTGCACGCCCTCACCCGAAACGTCCCGGGTAATGGAGGGGTTATCCGACTTGCGCGAGATCTTGTCGATCTCGTCTATATACACGATACCCGTCTGGGCCTTTTCGACATCATAGTCGCACTTCTGCAGCAGCTTCTGGATGATGTTCTCCACGTCCTCACCGACATAACCCGCCTCGGTGAGGGTGGTGGCATCGGCGATGGTGAAGGGCACGTTGAGCAACCGCGCCAGGGTCTCGGCGAGCAGGGTCTTGCCCGAACCGGTCGGCCCGATCAGCAGAATATTGCTCTTGGAGATCTCGATATCGTCCTTCTTGCCGGACACCTCGAGGCGCTTGTAGTGGTTGTATACCGCAACCGATAGCACCTTCTTGGCCCGATCCTGGCCGATGACGTACTGATTGAGTGTCTCGTTGATCTCATGAGGATTGGGCAGCCCACGGGAGGATTCAGGTGCATTCTCCTGCATCTCCTCACGAATGATGTCGTTGCACAGTTCGACACATTCATCGCAGATGAAGACGGAGGGCCCGGCAATCAGCTTGCGCACCTCATGCTGACTCTTACCGCAGAAGGAGCAGTAAAGCAGCTTGCCGTCATCGTTCTTGCCGTGTTTGTCGTTACTCATACCTTGTACCCTGTTCTCATTTGACCGTCCGGCGCTAACCGGGGTTTCACCGGTCCTGCCAGGGCCTTCGGTTCCATCATATCGGAAACCGCCCCGTTGACAAGTCGGCAAATACCGCCGGCTTTACCAGCTATTTGGGCCCGGCCGCGTCAACCCAGCGCCGTGGGGGAACAGGGTTACTCGGCGGCATCAGTGGGCCGTCGGCTCACGACCTCGTCGATGAGTCCGTAGTCGCGTGATTCCTCCGCGCTCATGAAATTGTCTCGATCGGTGTCCCGCTCGATCTCCTCGAGAGATCTGCCGGTATGCTCCGCCAGGATCTTGTTGAGCCGCTCGCGGATCAACAGGATCTCCTTGGCATGGATCTCGATGTCGGTGGCCTGGCCCTGGAAGCCGCCCAGTGGCTGATGGATCATCACCCGGGAATTGGGCAGGGCATAGCGCTTGCCCTTTTCGCCGGCTGCCAGCAGAACCGCGCCCATACTGGCCGCCTGTCCGATACACATGGTGGTCACGTGCGGCTTGATGAACTGCATGGTGTCGTAGATCGCCAGCCCCGCGGTCACCGACCCACCCGGCGAGTTGATATAGAGATGCACATCCTTGTCCGGATTCTCGGACTCGAGAAACAGCAGCTGGGCCACGATCAGGTTGGCCATGTGATCCTCTACCGGCCCCACACAGAAGATCACCCGCTCCTTGAGCAGGCGCGAGTAGATATCGAAGGCACGTTCACCACGTGCAGTCTGCTCGACGACCATGGGCACCAGGCCCAGGTTCTGTGGTTCAAGCGGGTTCATGCCCTGTGTATCGATCATTCGACAGATTCCTTGAATAGAGAGTTGGAGCGGATCAATTCTGCGCCTCTTCGGGCGGATTCATCACATCGGAAAAAGTACGCTTGTCTTCCTTGACCTCGACCTGATCCAGAACCCAGTCGACCACCTTGTTCTCCAGCACCAGATTCTCCACCGTGGCCCGCTGTTCGGGGTTATTCAAATAATAGTCCACGACCCCCTCCGGGTCTTCGTAGGAGGAAGCAAGTCGCTCGAGAACCTCACGCACGTCCGATTCTTCGGCCTTGAGTGCCTGCTTCTCGATGATCTCGCCCACCAGCAGGCCAAGGTGCACCCGTTTGCGCGCCTGTTCCTCGAACAGGCTGGCCGGCAGATCGAACGCGGACTGCTGGCCACGGGCCTGCATATCGGCCAGTGCCTGCTGCTTCATTCGCTCGGCCTCCTGCTGCACCATGGCATCGGGAACCTCGATGGGGTTGGCCTCGCGGAGCAGCTCCATGACCTGGTCCTTGACCAGTCCGGAGAGCTTCTGCTCCAGCTCGGTTTCCATGTTCTTGCGCACCTCGGCCCGCAGCGCCTCTTCGGTGCCTTCCTCGACGCCGAATTCCTTGATGAAGGCCTCGTCGACCTCTGGCAACCTCGATTCCTCCACCGACTTGACCTTGACCTCGAAGGTCGCCGGCTTCCCCGCCAGGTGCTCGGCCCGATAGTCCTCGGGGAAGGTTACCTCGAGGGTCCGCTCCTCGCCCGCCTTGGCCCCCAGCAGGCCCGACTCGAAGCCCTCGATCATGGATCCCGATCCCAGCACCAGGGGCACGTCCTCGGCGCTGCCGCCGTCGAAGGCCTCGCCGTCGACATAGCCCTTGAAGTCGATGATCACACGGTCACCATCCTGGGCCGCCCGTTCCACCGGTTCCCAGGTCTGGCGCTGGCTGCGCAGCTTCTCGATCATCTCGTCCACATCGGCGTCGGTCACCTCGGCGACCGGCCTGGTGACCTCCTTCCCTGCGAGATCCGCCAGCTCGACCTCGGGCATGACCTGGAAGGTGGCGGTGTAGCTCAGACCACCCTCCTCGCCCGCATCACGCAGATCGATGCTCGGATCGCCCACCGGCATCACCTTGCTCTGCTGCACCGCCTCGTAGAAGCTCTTTTGGATCAGATCGCCATACACCTCCTGGCGCACCTGATCCCCAAAGCGTTGACGGACCACCCGCGGCGGCACCTTGCCCGGCCGAAAGCCATCCAGGCGCACCGTCTTGGCCAGCTCGGCGAGCTTCTTTTCCACCTCGGTCTCGACCTGCTCCTTGGGCAGATCCACCAACAAACGCCTTTCCAGGCCCTCACCAGACTCAACAGAAACTTGCATGAATTTAGGTCTCCGGCAGCATCGACTGCCCGTTTCGGTTCAAATGATCACGGGTAAATTCTGGGGGAAGCCCCGAATTCTGGTGCGAAAGGAGAGACTCGAACTCTCACGGGTTGCCCCACTGGAACCTAAATCCAGCGCGTCTACCAGTTCCGCCACTTTCGCCATGCCATGCCGCCTTGGCGGCAAACGCCTAGTATACAATACCTTGTACCAGCGCCTGAACCTCCCTTCACGAAACCGCATCCCTCGCCCATGCCCGTGTTTTTGGCCTTTGTGCTCTATTTCGTCGGTTGCATGCTGCTGTCCGCCTTGCTTCTGCCTTGGCTGCAACCACTGTTACACGCCCTTTTCGGGGCGACGCCCGACCGCGCCCTGTACCGATTCGGGATGCTGCTGACCTTCCTGGGTCTCCCCTGGCTGCTCCGGTGGTGGAAACTACGGGACAAAAAGAGTCTCGGTTTCGCCCATCCCCGGCCCTGGCGCGAACTGACAAGAGGGCTGGGATGGGGAATGCTCATCCTGGGCCTGATCCTCGGCGTCCTGCTGATGACCGGCGTCCGCCAGCCCAAACCCGGTGCCATCACCCTCGCCACTGTACTATCGGCGCTCGGTGCCGGCCTGGTTTCGGGACTGGCGGTGGGACTGATCGAAGAATTCTTCTTTCGCGGCGCGCTGCAGACCGGCATGCGCCGCAGCCTCGCCTTCTGGCCCACCGCGCTGCTGATCGGCCTGTTCTATGCAGTAGTGCACTTCATTCGCCCCACGCCTCTGGCCAACGGCGCAGCGCTGAACCTCTTCAGCGCTCTGGGCATGTTGTGGGGCGGCCTCGGCAACCTGGCCGAGTTCGCCGACTATGCCGACAGCTTCGTCGCCCTGCTCCTGGCCGGCATGCTGTTGAGCCTCACCCGGGAACGCACCGGCAGCTTCCATTTCGCCACCGGCCTGCACGCCGGCTGGGTGATCATGATCCGCATCGCCAAACGCCTGAGCGAGACCAACCACGATTCACCCTGGATCTTCCTGATCGGCGACTACGACAACATCACCGGCTGGCTGGCCGCCGGCGTCATCGTCTTGTTCATCCTGATCTACGACCAAGTGACCCGCAGCAAGCCACTACGAAGCACGACGCACTGAGTTTTTTCACCACGAAGGGCACGAAGGACACAAAGGCTTTCTTATTGGGCTCCTTGTGGTCCTCCCGGATTACGGCCTGCGGCCTCCGTCCAGGCTACCGCCGTCGTAGCCCGCATGGAGCGCAGCGCAGTGCGGGGGTGTTGAGTGGGTCCTCTGCAGCCTATACGGTCTGCCTCCTTTCCCGGCCAGGGAAGCCTTGATATGACAGGGCAAAACAACCTTTGTGTTCTTCGTGCTCTTTGTGGTTTATCCCTTTACTCCTGATCGATACCGCGCTCGATCTCGCCGGCCCGGCGCAGCTCCCGCTTGAGGATCTTGCCGGTGGCGTTCTTCGGCAGGGCATCCCGTACGATCACCTTGCGGGGCACCTGGTGGGGACCGAGGCGTTCTCGGCACCAGCCACGTAGCTGGGACGCATCCAGTGCCGCACCCTCTCTGGGCACCACGTGGGCCACCACGATCTCGCCATGAGTGGAATGGGGCTCGCCCACCACGGCGGCCTCCAGTATGTCCGGATGACGGTAGAGCGTCTCCTCCACCATCCGAGGGTAGACATTCATGCCATTGACGATGATCAAATCCTTGATCCGGTCGACCATGAAGAAGTAACCGTCGTTGTCGCGGTAACCCAGATCGCCGGTACGAAACCATTCACCGAAAAAGGCCTCGGCCGTGGCCTCGGGCCGGTGCCAGTATCCCTTCATCACATTCGGACCCCGTACGCAGATCTCGCCGATCTCGCCATCGGCCAGGGGCCTGCCGGCGGTGTCGAAGATGGCCATTTCCACCCCCGGTACCGGGACCCCCACCGATCCCGGCTTGCGTGGACCATCCGGCGGGTTGACGCAGGTCACCGGCCCACATTCGGTGGGGCCGTCGCCCTCGAGGATCGGGAAACCGAAACGCGCCTCGAAGCGCTGCAGCAGTTCCACCGGCATCGCGGCCCCACCGGCCACTCCCATCTGCACCGTTTCCCATTGCGACTTCAGCGCATCGGGCAGCCGCAGAATCAGGTTGTACATGGACGGGACACCGAGGAACACGGTGGCAGCGGCCCGGCCCACCATCTCGCTGACCAAAGTCGGGTCGAAGCGCGGCACCGGTACCAGGGTCAGTCCATGCAGCGCGGGGGTGAGCATGCCCACGGTGGCGGCGAAGGCATGGAACATGGGCAGCACCACCAGCAGCCGGTCTTCGCCGGGGCGCAGCTGCAGCGCCTGGACGACGCTGGCGGTATTGGAGACCAGGTTGCGATGGGTGAGCATGGCCCCCTTGGGATTGCCGGTGGTGCCGGAGGTGTAGAGGATGGCGGCCAGATCCTCGGCGGGATCGAGCGCCGGCATCTCGACCTCTGCGTCGACCGCGAGCCAGTCATCCACCCGGTGATGATGGGGCCGGATCGGCTGCCCGCCCAGGCAGGCGGCAATCCGCAGAGAAGACGCTCCGTCCACGAACTCGGCCACCCGCTCGCGCAATGCATGGTGATAGAGCAGAGCGGCCACCTCGGCATCGTCGAGGATATAGGAGATCTCGTCGTTGCCGATCAGCAGATTGATCGGCACCACCACCCCGCCGGCCATTTGAACGCCGAGATAACTCTCCACGAACGCCAGGCCGTTGAGGCAGTAGAGCCCGACCCGCTCGCCCGGCCGCAGGCCGTCACGTTGCAAGGCCGCGCCGATGCGCCGGGCCCGCTCGGCGACCGTCGCAAAGGCGCTCTCCTCGCCATCCTCCCATACGAGAGTGCGATCCGGGTGTAGCCGGGCGACAGTGAGGAACGCCTGGGGGATCGTTTGGGTATTGCTCATGAACACCTCCGGGGACAGAGGCAGCCCATTCCTAGCGGCTACTCAGATCACCCGCGAGAAACGCGCCTTGGCCTGGTCCAGATAGGCATCGAAGACCATGCAGATGTTGCGGATCAGCAGGCGCCCCGAGTCGGTGACCCGAATCCCTTCCCCATCGAGCACGACCAGACCGTCCGCCTGCATCGACTCGAGCCGCTTGAGCTCCTCGGCGAAGTAGTCCGGCGTGTCGATCTCCCACTGGCGGCCGAATTCGGCGAAATCGAGCCGGAAGTTGCAGATCAGTTCGGTGATGAGGCCCCGCCGGATCTCGTCGTCGCGGCTCAACACCAGGCCGCGTTCGATGGGCAGTTCACCCCGCTCGATGGCCGCATAATAAGACGCCAGATCCTTCACGTTCTGGGCATAGGTATTGCCGACACTGCCGATGGCACTGACCCCGAAACCGAGCAGATCGCAGTGGGCGTGGGTCGAATAACCCTGGAAGTTGCGGTAGAGATGCCCTTCCCGCTGTGCCAGCGCCAATTCGTCGTCGGGCAGGGCGAAATGATCCATGCCGATGTAGACATAGCCCGCCTCCTGCAATTTCTCGCCGGCCATCTGCAGGATGTCTAGCTTGGTCTGCGGCGCCGGCAGATCGGCCGCCTCGATACGCCGCTGCGGCTTGAACCGCTCGGGCATGTGGGCGTAGTTGAAGATCGACAGCCGGTCGGGACGCTCGGCGATGACCGCCTCCAGGGTTCGCTCGAACGAAGCCAGGGTCTGTTTCGGCAACCCGTAGATCAGGTCCAGGCTCACCGAGCGGAAACCCAGCTCGCGGGCACGCTGCATGGTGCCAAAGGTCTGCTCCGCCGACTGGATCCGGTTGACCGCTCGCTGCACTGCCTCGTCCAGGTCCTGCAGCCCCAGGCTCATGCGGTTGAAGCCGATCTCGCGCAATACCTCGAGGGTATCGGGACGTACCTCGCGGGGGTCGATCTCGATGGAATATTCGCCACTGTCGTCGTCGAGCAGATTGTAGTGGCTGCGGGTGCGCGCCATCAGCCAGCGCATCTGGTCGTTGTTCAGGAAGGTGGGGGTGCCACCACCCCAATGGAGCTGCTCGACCGGTTGCCCCTGATTGAAGATCGCCGCCTGCAGGGCCATCTCCCGGTCGAGTGCCTGCAGGTAGGGCTCGCTCTTGCTGCGATCCTTGGTGGCGATCTTGTTGCAGGCGCAGTAGAAACAGATGGTGTCGCAGAAGGGGATGTGGAAATACAGCGAAAGAGCCCGGCTGCGACCCGCCGCGGCGCGGTAGTCGTCGACGGTGAAATCGTCCCGGAACTGAACCGCGGTCGGATAGGAGGTGTATCTCGGCCCCGGCCGGTCGTAGCGATCGATCAGGCGCTGGTCGAAGGAAAAGTGCGAGTTCATGCGACAGAGTTTATGACGTGTGGCGCCCAATCGAACTGACCCAGATCAAGGGTCAGTGCTCATCGGGAACATCCAGCCCCTTGCGATGGGTCTCGTTGATCTGCTTGAGCAGGGTGTGGAACGGGATCTCGTGTTCGAAGCGGCGTACCACTTCCATGAAGAGCAGGTCCTCCCGTCCGAAGCGATAGGTTCCGTTGCACATGGCGTCGTAGACCTGGCGAATTCCTTCCTCGAGTGGCTCGATATAGGCCGGAAACCGCAGCATGTCGTCCTCTGACTCATAGAGCAGGCAGTTTTTCAGGTCCTCCACCTCGAACATGGCGTTCTTCACCCAATCGGCGTATTCCTCCGCAGTACGGGCACGACGCAGGCTCATGACTCCTCCTCCACGAACAGATCATGAAATTCGGCCAGTTGATCCGCGGTCAGCAGGAAGACACCATCGCCGCCGCGCTCGAAATCCAGCCACAGAAAGGGCACGTCTGGATAACGCGCCATCAGCAGGTCGGCACTGGCCCCGACCTCGCAGACCAGTATACCACCCTCGGTCAGATGCTCCGGTGACCCAGCGAGGATGCGGGCCACGACGTCCATCCCATCCTCTCCCGCCTCCAGCCCCAGGCGCGGCTCGTGCAGGTACTCCGGCGGCAGCTCGGCCATCTCCTCCGTACTGACATAAGGTGGATTGCTCACGATCAGGTCGTAGCGCTCGCCCTCCAGATGGGCGAAGAGGTCCGATTGCACCGCCCTCACCCGATCCTCCAGCCGATATCGCTCGATATTGCGCTGCGCCACCTCCAGCGCCGCGGGCGAGATATCCGACAGATCCACCAGTGCCTCGGGAAAGGCGTGTGCACAGGCGATTCCGATACAGCCACTGCCACAGCACAGGTCGAGTACGCTGCGCACATGGTCCGCATCGAGCCAGGGAGCGAACCGCGCCTCGATCAGCTCGGCGATGGGCGAACGCGGAATCAGCACCTGTTCGTTCACCGCGAACTCGAGACCCGCAAACCAGGCGCGCCCCGTGATGTAAGCCAGCGGCACCCGCTCCTCCACCCGCCGCCGCAGCCGCCTCGCCAGCTCCACCGCCTCGGCACGGGTGATCCGGGCATCGAGAAAGCCTTCCGGCAGGCTGTGGTCCAGATGCAAAGTGGCCAGCACCAGCTCCAGGGCCTCATCCAGGGCATTGTCGGTACCGTGACCGAAGAACAGCCCGTGGGCCTCGAAGATGCTCGCGCTCCAGCGTACCCAGTCTCGCAAGGTCTGCAGTTCGTCGGCAGGAATTTCCAGTAGCGCCATGGCATCGATACCTCAAGAACTTGGATAGCCGGCCGATATCCCCTGGGTCGAAACGCGAGAGAAAGGCCCAGGCCGTGATTCTATCCGCTTTTAGAAAATCCTCTGAGACTCGAGATCCGGGGATCGGCGCAACCCAAATCGCGCGCCTCTACCCCTTTACCGATCAGTCGCCGCGGATGCTCGAGAGCATCGCAGAGCACTGCGCCTCCCGCCGACTCCCGGCCGGGCCCTGGGAACCGGAATGTGATCCCGCCTGGCGCTGGTTCCTGCTCGATGGGGAGGTCGAGGTGTATCGCGGAGACCAACTGCGGGCCCGCCTCACCCACGAGGAACCGGCGGCCGCCTTTCCGCTCCCGTGCAGTGAACCCTATCGCTTTCGTCTGGTCACCAGCAGCCGTGTGCTGCGTCTCCCCGCCCGCTACCTCGAATTGGCAAAAGCACGGTGGGGAGAGAAAACGTCCGGGATCGAACTGCACGAAGACGATGAAGAGGCCACACTCTACTTCCGCTTTCGCGAAGAACTGCAAAGAGGGGATTTCGAGCTCCCGGCGATGCCCGATCTGGCCGTCGACATCGGCAGAGCGCTGGACGATCCGCGTACCGTGAACGACGACATCGCCCGCCTGGTACAACTGGATCCCGCGCTGACGGCGCGGGTCATGCGGATCGTCAACAGCGCTGCCTTTGCGGGTGGCATCCCTGTGAGCTCGCTGCAACAGGCGGTCGGCAGACTGGGACGGCAGCAGGTTCGGAACATCGTGTTCAGTTGTATCGTCAAGGGCCTGTTCCACACCTCTTCCTCGGTATTGAAGGCACGACTGGAAAAACTCTGGAAACACAGTTGCAAGGTGGCCGCGGTGAGCGCCCTGCTGGCGCGGTTCACCCCCGGGCTGGATGCCGGACGTGGCCTGCTGGCGGGCCTGGTCCACGATATCGGTGCCATCCCCTTGCTGCATGCGGCACAGAACGTTCCCGAACTGCTGGAACGACCTGCGGTTCTGGATCGCCTCGTCGCCGACATGAAAGGGGAGGTCGGTCGGCTCACCCTGTTGCACTGGCATTTCGACGGAGAACTCGCCCGGGTGGCCCAGGACGCCGAACACTGGTATCGCCTCGGCAGCTGTGTGCCCGACTACCTGGATATCGTGCTGGTCGCCCAGCTCCATGCCTTCGTGGGCGAAGGACTGCACCTCGAACTGCCACGCATTGATGCCATTCCCGCCTTCCATCGTCTGGCACTGGGCCGGCTCAGCCCTCGCGCCTCGATCGCCATTCTGGACGAGGCGGCACGCGAGATCGCCGAGATCGAAGGCCTGCTGCACTGAAGTCCTCTCCGCACCGGGCGGCGATCTGCCGGAGGCGAACGGGGCCGTTTCCCAAGGGAGGTCGCCCGTCCCTTTCTCCAGTGCCATACAGGACCGGATGACCGGACCTGCCCATCGACGACACTTGCAAGACTTGTCCCTCCCAGCCGGTTATATTGGCGAGAGTTGCATTCCCTCAGGCCATCCATGCACAGCCTCAAGACCCAGATCATACTGGCCCTGCTGTTCCTCACACTGCTGTTCAGCGGCGCAGTCGTCTTTGCCATGCTCACGGTGGAGCGGCAGCGCCAGGACGACTGGCTGTCACGCCTGGGCGGAGAACTTCAGGTACTGCAGCAGCATCTGGGCATGCAGGCGATGAACTACAAGGAGAACGCGCCACGGGACTATCCCACCTACTACCGTGATACCCGGCTCTACTACCAGGACCTCCTGCACGCACGCCAGCGAATCGGGGCCATTCTGGCCGCCTTTGCCGAACAGCGACTGCCACCCCAGCTCCAGTCCCATCATGGAAGCGCCGAGTTTTCCCTGGCGCCCGTCACCGCCGAACGGGCGCAAGAGCTGTTGGCCCTCTGGCGGGCCTTCGACGCCACCCTGCAAGAGAAACTCGGCGACCCCAAGGAGCCCCGCCTCGAGTGGGCCTCGGAATGGATCCTCGCACAACACGAGACGCTGGCGGAGGAAGTCGGCGCCTTTCTGGAATCCCTGGAACACGATCTCGAAGGCCGAGCCGACGCCGCGCTGCTGTTCGGTCGCGTGATACTGCTGACGGGTATCGTCCTGATGCTGGGGCTGCTCGGCTGGTTCTACGCCAAGGTGTTGAGACCCCTGGGTCTCGCGGTTCAAGGGTTCCGCCAGGTGGCCAGAGGCGATTTCTCACACCGGGTACCAGTACATGAAAAAAACGAAATCGGCTGGCTGGTCTCCACCCTGAACCTCGCCACCGGCCGTCTGGACGCCCTGCTGAGACTCCTCACCGCCTTGCAACGATCCACCGATCTCGACGGCGCCCTGCAGGCGGTGGCGCACAACCTCCCCGATCTGGTGCCATTGGATTGGGTGGGCATCCTCCTGCTGGGCGCGGACGGTCGCATGCGCCTGGAGCGCGCCTACCGCGGCACCGAGCCCGATGACATCCGACAGGAGACCTTCGCGCTCGAGGGAACACTGTTGCAGGAATGCCTGCGCAGTAATGTTCCGGTGCATATCGCGGACGTCGCGGGCACCGCCCGGTTGGACAGCCGCTATCGCTTCCTTGGCGTCCTGGAAAGACTGGGGGGACGGGATGCGGTCTTCATGCCGGTAATGGGCAACGAACCACGGGTGGGCGTGCTGGTGCTCGCCTCGCGCAGCCCCAACGCCTATGGGTCCGAGCCCCTCGACCTGCTGAACAATCTCTCCACGCTGTTCAGCGCCACCTTCGGACGGACCCTCGAGCTGGCAGAGAACAGCCGGCTGGCAGCCATCGGCCAGTTCACTTCCGGTATCGTGCACGAGATCCGCACGCCCCTGGCGACCATCGGCATGGCCCTGCAACACCTGGCAGGCCTTTCCGAACTGCCCACAAACAGCCAGCGCCGGGCGGCCCTGGCCCTGGCAGAATCCCAACGGCTGGAACGCATCCTGGAGGACATCCTGATGTACGCCAGGCCGCTGGCACTGAAACGGCAGACGATCGCGCTGGATGAGTTGCTGATGCAGCTTCCGGCGTTCGGCGACGACCCACGCCTGCACATCGACGAAGATGCTCTGCGGGCACTGCCTGCCATTGCAGGCGACTGGGATCGCCTCACGCAGGTATGGATAAATCTGCTGAAAAATGCCCTGGAGGCAAACGGCGACGATCCCCATGGCGTACGGCTCGCGGGCCATAGAGGACCGGGAGAAGAACGGGTCACGCTGACCCTGGTTAATGGCGGCCCCCTCCTATCGGAGGAACAGCTCGACCGTGTCTTCGAGCCCTTCTATACCACCAAGTCCGGCGGCACCGGCCTGGGGCTGCCCATCGTGAAACGGATCGTGCAGGCGCACGGCGGCACCATCGAAATCAGCGCCAACTCCGGCGGCGGCGCCCGCGTGACACTTACCCTCCCCCTGGCGCAGCAGGAGGAAGATACCGCGCCGAATCCCCCACAGGGATCAAGCGAGGCGTCGCCACCCGCTCAGGCGGCGTCTTCCGAACCGCCGGCGCGTTTGCGCTGAAGGTCTTCGATCGCGGCCTTGATGGCGTCCTCCGCCAGCACCGAGCAATGCACCTTCACCGGTGGCAATGCCAGTTCCTCGGCGATATCCGTATTCTTGATCTGCTGGGCCTCTTCGAGGGTTTTTCCCTTTACCCATTCGGTCAGAAGCGAACTGGACGCGATGGCCGACCCACAACCGTAGGTCTTGAACTTGGCATCCTCGATCACGCCCTCATCGTTCACCTGGATCTGCAGTCGCATCACATCGCCGCAGGCGGGTGCCCCCACCATGCCGGTCCCCACGTTGGGTGCCTCCTTGTCGAGGGTGCCCACGTTCCGCGGGTGTTCGTAGTGATCGATCACCTTGTCACTGTATGCCATGACCTTCTACCTCTTGATTGTCTCTCGGCATCAACAACCTCATCGGCGGCCGCTACCGGTGAATGACGCCCGCTCAAGCGGCGCGGTGATTCAGATCCAGCAGGTCGACGCCCGCCTTTCCCTCCTTTCGAGCCTCTTCCCTCGCCAGGCCACGATCCACCAGATCCTGCAGGGTGATCCCGGTGAGGAAATCATAGATCTGCTGACTCAGATCGTCCCACAGACTGTGGGTCATGCCGCGCTGGGTGTCGGCACTGCTGGGGCGCGGATTGCAGCGGGTGAACTCGACCCACTCGTCCACCGCACAGATGACGTCGGCGATCGATATCTCATTGGCCGGACGGCCGAGATAATAGCCTCCACCCGGGCCGCGCACGCCGCGCACCAGACCCTTGGAGCGCAACGCGGCGAACAGCTGCTCGAGATAGGACAACGAAATGCCCTGATTCTCGGAGATGTCCGCCAGCGTCACCGGTCCCTCGGTACCGTTGAGCGCCAGATCCAGCATGGCGGTGACCGCGTAGCGGCCTTTGGTTGAAAGTCTCATTTGGATAACCTCCCTCTGACTGACTCTCTGGGACAGCGATATCCCAGTACTTTACTCGGTCAAGTCTAGCGGTACCTGAGTAAAACAGTCAAGCTTTATTCCGCACCTCGACCGGGGTTGTGTAGGCTTAGATGGGGAAAAAGCGACAAAAGTTCAAGCCGGAGGCCGGCCCCCGGATCCCCCTCTCTCATGCCGTAAGGACGCCATCCGCCGCCGGGATGCCGTCATGGGACTCGAGCGGCGCGGGATCAGCCCAGCGCCGCCTCCAGCGCCTCGCTCACCCGGCTGACCGGGACGACCTCCAGCCCCTCGATGGGTGTCTTGGGCCGGTTCGCCCGGGGGACGATGGCGCGGCGGAAGCCGTGCTTGGCGGCCTCCCGCAGGCGATCCTGACCGGCCGGCACGGGCCGCACCTCGCCTGCCAGCCCCACCTCGCCGAACGCCACCAGCTCACCGGAAAGGGCGTGGTCGCGAAAGCTGGACAGCACCGCCAGCAGCACCGCCAGGTCCGCTGCCGGCTCGGTGACCCGCACACCGCCGACCACGTTGAGAAACACGTCCTGATCGAACATGCCGATGCCGCCATGGCGATGCAGCACCGCGAGCAGCATCGAGAGCCGGTTCTGCTCCAGGCCCAGGGCCACGCGCCGCGGGTTCCCCAGGGGACTCTGGTCCACCAGCGCCTGCACCTCGACCAGGAGAGGCCGGGTACCCTCCCGCGTCACCAGGATGGCACTGCCCGCCACCTGCTGCTCGTGCCGTGACAGAAAGATGGCCGAGGGGTTGCTGACCTCGCGCAGGCCCTTGTCGGTCATGGCGAACACGCCCAGTTCGTTGACCGCGCCGAAGCGGTTCTTGATCGCGCGGATCAGGCGAAAGGGACTGCCGCTCTCGCCCTCGAAATAGAGCACCGTGTCGACCATGTGTTCCAGTACCCGGGGGCCCGCCAGGGCACCCTCCTTGGTGACATGCCCGACCAGGAACAGGCTGGTGCCGGTCTGCTTGGCGAAGCGCACCAGGCGTGCTGCCGACTCCCGTACCTGGGCCACCGAACCCGGAGCCGACTGCAGTTCCGTGGTGTAGAAGGTCTGAATGGAGTCGAGCACCAGGGCGCGTGGCCGGTGCTGCCGGGCCAGCTCGATGATGCGCTCCACGCAGGTCTCGGTGAGCAGCTGCACCCGCTCGGTCGGCAGCCCCAGGCGGTGGGCGCGCAGGCTGATCTGCTCGGCGGATTCTTCCCCGCTCACGTACAGGACGGGCATCTGTTCGGCCAGCAGGGCCATCGCCTGGATCAACAGGGTGGACTTGCCGATCCCCGGATCGCCACCGATCAGGGTGACCGACCCCAGCACCAGCCCGCCGCCGAGGACGCGATCGAGCTCGTTCAGTCCGGTCAGGATACGCGAGGCCGATTCCGGCGCCACCTCGGAGAGACGGCGAATCCCCTGTCCCCCGCCATCGCCCGCATAGCCGGCGAAGCGCCCACCGGACGGTCCGGCGGCCGGCACCTGCTCCTGCAAGGTGTTCCAGGCCCCGCAGGCGGCACATTGCCCAGCCCACTTGGGATGGGTCGCGCCGCAGTCGCTGCACACGTAGGCCGTCTTGACCGCCTTGGCCATGATTCGATCTCCTCTCCGCACGGCGCCCCAGGGCTCCGCCACCCGAATCGGATGACGTTACCCTGCGCGGCGCCCACCACCCTGTTCCCGATAGATTCTGGCGGCCCTTTCGGTAACCCCGCAGAAGAGCGTGTAGGGAATGGTATCCGCCTTTTCCGCCAGCTCCTCGGCCGGCAGCCCCTCCCCCCACAGCACCACCCGGTCCCCCACCCGGGGCTCGGGGACGCCGCGCAGGTCCACACAGATCATGTCCATGGAGACGCGCCCGACCACCGGCACCCGTCGTCCCCGCAACAGCACCTCGGTGCCTGGCGCGATCTCACGCGGATAGCCATCCCCATAGCCGATCCCGACCACCCCAAGCGGCAGATCCTCTGGTGCCCTCCAGGTCCCGCCATAACCCACCGGATCCCCGGCGTGAATACCATGAATGGCGATCAACGGCGCCTGCAGTGTCATCACCGGGCGCAGCCCCAGCTCGGCGGCGCTGCGCCCCAGCAATGGCGAGGCCCCGTACAGCATCAGGCCCGGCCGCACCCAGTCCGCGTGACTTTCCGGCCAGGCAAGGATGCCCGCCGAGTTGGCGATCGAGCACGGCAGGTCGGCGAGCGCCGCCACCTCGGCCATCCGGGCCAGTTGTCGCGGGGTGGCCGGATCGTTGGTGTCGTCCGCGTTCGCCAGATGGGTCATCAGCCCCTCCAGCCGCACCTGGGACAGCGCCTCGCACTGCGCCAACAGGGGCTGGGCCTCGGCCGGGTCGAAACCCAGCCGGTGCATGCCGGTATCGAACTTGAGCCAGCAACGTACCGGCTCTCGGCCCCTGTCCGCCCGCAGCATCTCCAACTGGTGGACATCGTGCAATACCAGCTGCAGATCATGGCGACGCGCCGGCTCCAGTTCCGCCGCCCAGATGCAGCCTTCGAGCACCACCAGCGGCGCCTCGATGCCCGCCTGCCGCAATGCCAGCGCCTCCTCCATGCGCGCCACGGCCAGCGCGTCACAGCCCGCCCGGACCAGCGTCCGGGCGACCGGCAGCATGCCATGGCCATAGGCGAGCGATTTCACCACCCCCATGACCCGGCTGTGGGGTGCATGGCGCCTGGCCACGGCCAGGTTGTGGACGAGCGCGCCCAGATCGATCCGGGCGACCACGGCGGCTGCGGTCGGTTCAGTATTCCCCGTCACCGTAGACGTCGTGGGCATAGTTGTCGAAGCGGGTGTACTGCCCCTGGAAGGTGAGATTGACGGTGCCTATCGGACCATTGCGCTGCTTGCCGATGATGATCTCGGCCTTGCCCTTGTCCGGCGAGTCCTCGTTGTAGACCTCGTCGCGATAGATGAACACGATCAGGTCGGCGTCCTGCTCGATGGCGCCCGATTCGCGCAGATCCGACATCACCGGGCGCTTGTTGGGCCGCTGCTCCAGCGAGCGGTTGAGCTGCGACAGGGCGATGACCGGCACGTTCAGTTCCTTGGCCAGGGTCTTCAGGCCCCGCGAGATGGCGGAGATCTCGTTGGTACGGTTCTCCCCGGCGTCCGGCGCCTGCATGAGCTGCAGATAGTCCACCACCACCAGCCCCAGCTGGCCGTGCTCCTTCATCAGCCGACGACAGCGGGCGCGCAGCTCGCCTGGCGTCAGGGCCGGGGTATCGTCGATGAACAGCTTGGCCTCGTTGAGCAGGCTCACCGCGGACATCACCCGCGGCCAGTCCTCGTCCTCCAGCTTGCCGGTGCGTACCGCCTGCTGGTTGATTCTCCCCAGCGAGGAGATCATGCGCATGGTCAGCGCCTCGCCCGGCATTTCCATGGAAAAGATCGCGACCGGCATTCCGGAACCGATGGCCACGTTCTCCGCGATGTTCATCGCGAAGGTGGTCTTGCCCATGGACGGTCTGCCCGCCACGATGATCAGATCCGACTTCTGCAGCCCCGAGGTCTTGGCGTCGAAATCGTCGAAGCCGGTCGATACGCCGGTGAGGGCGCTGCCACTGGCGAACAGCTCCTCGATCCGATTGACCGTTTCGGTGAGCAGCGCCTTGATGGAGCGAAAGCCGCTGCGCCCCTTGGCCTGCTGCTCGGCGATCTGGAAGACCTGGTTCTCGGCCTCGTCGAGCAGCTGATCGACCTTGCGTCCCTCGGGGCGGTAGCAGCTCTCGGCGATCCGGTTGCCCACCTTGATCAACTGCCGCATCACCGACTGCTCGCGCACCAGCCGGGCATAGGCGGCCACATTGGCGGCGCTCGGAGTGTCGTTGGCCAGGCTGCCCAGATAGGGCAGGCCACCGACGTCGTCCAGCTCGCCACGACGCTCCAGCTCCTCGGCCAGGGTCACCACATCCAACGGCTGTTCCGCCTCGGACAAGGCAGTCATGGCGCGGAAGATCAGCTGGTGCTCCCGGCGATAGAAGTCATCGGCGCCGAGCTGGTCGGCCACCTTGTCCCAGGCCTCGTCGTCCAGCATCAGGCCGCCGAGTACCGCCTGTTCCGCCTGGATGGAATGGGGAGGCAGGCGCAGGGCCTCCATCGCCGCATCGGCTGCAAGGCCTGCTGCTGGTGCTTCCGCCTCGGGTAGGACGTAGGGGTCGAGATCGCTGGACATGGACCGCATTAAATCACAAAGCAGCGGCGCCTTTGAGGGGCAATGAAAACAACGACACCCCGGCCACCTTGGCGGCCGGGGTGTTCGGGTGTGGAAGGCGTGTGGAGGTTACTGTTCCGCGACCACGTTGACCTTCAGTTCCACGTTGACGTCGGCGTGCAGATGGATGACCACGGTGTACTCACCGGTCACCCGGAACACGCCCTCCGGCATCCGTACCTCCGACTTGGCGATCTCGATACCCGCATCCTTGCAGGCGGCCACGATGTCGCTGGTGCCCACCGAGCCGAACAGCTTGCCCTCTTCGCCTGCCTTGTGGGCGATGGTGATGCCTTCCTCCAGCGCCATGAGCTGGTTCTTGCGCGCCTCGGCAGCGGCCAGCTTCTCGGCCTCCTGCTTCTCCAGTTCGGCCCGGCGCTCCTCGAACTTCTGCACGTTCTCGGGGCTGGCGAAGACCGCCTTTCCCTTCGGGATCAGGTAGTTCCGCGCATAACCCGATTTCACGTTGACCTTGTCGCCCAAGGTGCCCAGATTGTCGATCTTTTCCAGAAGAATGACTTCCATCGTTGCAAACCCCTTCAAGTTTGTGCCCGGTTGCGGGCGCTCGTCTCACTCAGGCCCCGATGGGCTACCGCCGCCTCGCAACCTGGCCCTGAAATCCAACCAACCGTCGATATAACCGGCAGCAGCCAGTGCTGTCATGCTGTGCGGCAAACCGACGATCAACAAAAAATACAGTCCGAACAACCAGCCGCGGCTGGCGCCGGCTCCCGTTACCAGCGCATGCGCCATGCTCAACCCCTGCAGCAGGAAGAGCACCATCACCACCACATACAGCTGTCCGACCAGCCCCGGCCCCTCGCCGAACATGCCGCCCACCAGCAGCAGTGGCAACACGACCAGCCAGGGGCGCGAGACCCGCAGTTGCCGGAACTCCCTGCCAAAGGCGCCGGGCTCCGCCAACAACGCCTGGCCCCAGCGCGCGAAAAACACTGCCAGCGCCATGCTCAGCGTCCATACCGCACCGATACCGCCTGGCATCCAGGTCGACAGCTGGTGCAGCAGCGCCCGCTGTTCCGCCTCCGGGATCACCGCAGGATCCCAACTCGCCTGCATGTACTCCTGCAGCAGACCACCCCAAAAGGCGGCCGGGTCACCCAGCCACAGGTATTGCGCGGCAACCACCAGCATACCCAACACCGCAGCCACTTCCAGGGTGCGGGCCAGGGAGCCGCTGCGTCCCAGCACCGTGGCCAATCCCCAGGCCGGCAGCCAGGCCATGAGCCCCAGCAGCCCCAGCACCTGGGGTGCGCGGAAGATCAGGCCGCCAAGCACCGCCATTGCCGCTGCCGAGAGCACCACCACCAGCAGGCCCTCGCGCGGTCCGTTGCGCAAGGTGGCGAGCACCACCAGGCCATTGCTCACGATCGAAAGCGGACTGATCAGCAGGGCGAGCATGGCGCTCACCACGATCGCCATTACCGCCTGCCCCCTGCCCTTCATCGCCAGGGTGAGCAGCGCCTTCATCGACTGTACCTCTGCCAGGCGCAGACATCACCTTCGGCGATGTCCACGCTCAATGGCTCAGTGACTGTCGGTATAGGGCAGGAGCGCCAGGAACCGGGCGCGCTTGACGGCCGTGGCCAGCTGACGCTGGTACTTGGCGCTGGTCCCGGTGATGCGGCTCGGCACGATCTTCCCGGTTTCGGTGATGTTCTGGCGCAAAAGGTTGAGATCCTTGTAGTCGATCTCCTCGATACCTTCCGCGGTAAAACGGCAATACTTGCGACGACGATAGAAACGCGACATTTCAACGACTCCTCGGAAATCAGGAAGCGGCAGCTTCGGGGGCTTCGTTCTTTTCATCTTCCTTCGCCAGCGGGGAAGGTTCGGTGATGGCCTGGTCTCGACGAATGACCAGATGGCGCAGAACGGCATCGTTGAAACGGAAGGCGCTCTCGATCTCGGCCAGGGCATCCTTGCCGCACTCGACGTTCATGAGCACATAATGTGCCTTGTGCAGCTTGTTGATGGGATAGGCCAGCTGGCGGCGTCCCCAGTCCTCCAGGCGATGGATCTGGCCGCCGTCGCCCTCGATGATCGACTTGTAACGGTCCACCATGGCGGGGACCTGCTCGCTCTGGTCCGGATGGACCAGGAACACGATTTCGTAGTGACGCATTGTAGCTCCTTACGGTTTGTCAGCCTCCCGCCAATGCGGTGAGGCAAGGAGAATCGGCCCGGGAGCCAGGCTCTCGGGACCGAAAGAGGCGCGCGATTCTAAGGAAAGCAGTCGCGCATTGCAAGGCCTTGGAAGGGACCAGGATCCGGAACGGCAGCCGTCGGATATCTCAGGGCTTGGGCTGCTCCGACTTGAAGTAGCGGAAGAATTCCGAGTCGGGATCCAGCACCATCATGCTGCTGCCATCACGGAACACCTCTCGATACGCCTTGAGGCTGCGCCAGAAGTTGTAGAACTCGCGGTTGCGGTCGAACGCCTTGGCATAGATCTCGGCAGCCTGGGCGTCTCCTTCGCCTCGCAACAGCTCCGCGTCGCGATAGGCATTGGCGAGGATCTCGGTGCGCTGCCGATCCGCGTTCGCCTGGATCCGCTCTGCGGCCTCGGCGCCCTCGGCCCGCAACTCGGCGGCCACGCGGTGGCGCTCGGTACGCATCCGTTCATAGATGTTCTCGCTGATCGCCTCTTCGAAATCGATCTGCTTGACCCGGACATCGACGATCTCGACACCCAGATCGGCTGCCGATGCGTCCGCCTCACGCGCCAGCTTGCGCATGATCTCGGTGCGTTCGCCCGACACCACCTCCTGGATGGTGCGCTTGCCGAATTCGTCGCGCAACGCCGCATTGATCCGCGCCGAGAGCAGGCGGGACGTCTGGGCCGGACTGCCCCGGGTAGAGCGGAAATACTGTGCCACGTCGGAGATACGCCACTTGGCGAAGGAGTCGACAACCACGAACTTCTTCTCGACGGTGAGAAAACGCTCCGGTTCCAGATCCAGCGTCTGGATTCGCTTGTCGAAGATCTTGACGTTCTGCACCAGCGGCACCTTGAAATGCAGGCCGGGCTCGAAATTGGAGTCGACGATCTCCCCCAGTTGGAGCCTTAGGGCCACCTCGTTCTCTCTCACCACGAACAGGGAGGCGCTGATCAGCAGCACCAGGAGGCCGGCGAGGACGATATAGAACATGGATTTACCGGAATTCATCAGCGACTCCCTCTCTCGCGCGGGAACAGGCCACGGCTGGGACGCCCGGCGGGACGATTCAGCCCCGGCAGTTCGACCCGTTGCGGATTGCTCTGCTGAGGCCGCAACACCGCGTCACGATCGATCGCCGGGGTACTGCCGGCACCGCCCAGCACCCTGTCGAGTGGCAGATAGGTGAGATTGCTGCCGGCCTTCACATCCAGCAACACCTTGCCCGTACCCTGCAACACGTCCTGGATGCTCTCCAGATAGAGGCGGTCGCGGGTCACCTCTGGTGCCTTTTCATAGGCACTCAACAATGCCAGGAATCGCTTCGACTCACCCTCGGCCTCGGCCACCACCTTGGCCTTGTATGCCTTGGCGTCCTCGAGCACACGGGCCGCCGCACCCCGTGCCCGTGGGACCACGTCGTTGGCGTAGGCCTGCGCCTGGTTCTGCACCCGCTCACGGTCCTCACGCGCCTTGATGGCATCGGCGAAGGCGTCCTGCACCGCCTCCGGCGGCTTCGCATCCTGGATGTTGATGTTCAGTACCTTCAGCCCCGCGCGGTACAGATCGATCAACTCCTGCGTCCCTTTCTGCACGGCGAGCGCAATGCCTCCACGATTCTCGGTGATGATCTCGTCGAGCTTGCTCTTGCCGATCACCTCGCGCAGGATGGACTCCATGGCGTTGCGCAACGTGAGAGGCGGGTTGGCATCCTGAAACAGGAAGTCCGCGGGATCCTGGATGCGATACTGCACCTCCACGGTCACATCCACGATGTTCTCGTCCTTGGTCAGCATCTGCGCCCGGTGCACGAACTTGTTGATCTGGTCGACGTTGACCGCATCGTAGGTATCGATGAAGGGCAGCTTCAGGTGTGGCCCGGGGCCGACCACCTCGTGGTAGGCACCGAAACGGAGTACCACGCCTCTTTCGGCAGGCTGGATGATATAGAAGCTGTCGAGGGCCGCGCCGATCACCAGCAAGGCGATCAATCCGGCACCGATCAAGCCGAAGCCACCTCCACGACCCGGCCTGCCGGTGTCGTCTCCGCCACCACCGCGACCGCCGAACAGTCCACCGACCTTCTCCTGCAGCTTGCGTACCACTTCGTCCAGATCAGGAGGCCCCTGATCCCCACCCTTGTTGTTCCAAGGGTCACGATTGCCGCCACCCGGCTCGTTCCAGGCCATGCATTGCTCCGAATGAGATGAAAACTCAGCGCGCAAGTCTAACAATAGTCACCGGCCGTGTCCGCGCATAAAACGCCAGGATATTCGCGATCTGGCGCCCGATCACCACGACCTTCCCTTCATGCCCTGGACATCAGAGCCTCCCCGTCCACGCGATGCTCTCCTGCCCGAAGTGCCGGCCAGCGCGCCGCCAGGCCGGGCTCATGTTTGCGCAGACGCTGGTAGTCCCGTGGTGACAACTCCACCTCGAGACAGGTGCTCCCATCCTCCATCGCCCGTTCCTGCAGGACACGGGCCTGGGCATACAGCAGGGCGCGCAGGCGACCTTCATCCGCCGCCAGGCAGATGCGACGTTGTAGTTTGTGTCCGGCGAACCATCGATCCAATACTGCTCGCAACAGGTCGCAGCCGCTGCCGTCCCTTGCCGACAGCCATACAGCGGTGGGCAGGCCCTGTTCGTCGTATTCCACCCGCGGTCCCGTGCCCTCGAGCTGATCGATCTTGTTGAATACCGCGATGCGGGGAACCCGGTCGGCCCCGATCTCCTGCAACACCGCCTCCACCTCCGCGATGTTCTCCGCGCGGCGGGCACTGGCCGCGTCGATGACGTGCAGCAGCAGATCGGCCTCGACGGTCTCCTGCAGGGTACTCTTGAAGGCGGCCACCAGATCATGGGGCAGGCGCGAGACGAATCCGACTGTATCGGCCAGCACGAGTTGTCCGCCCTGCGCGAGCGTGACCCGCCGCAACGTGGGATCGAGGGTGGCGAACAGCTGGTCGCGGGCCTCCACACCCGCGCCGGTCAACCGATTGAACAGAGTGGACTTTCCCGCATTGGTATAGCCGACCAGCGATACCGTGGGGGTCTCGGCGCGTTGACGTGCCCGGCGCCCCTGCTCCCGCTGTCCACTCACCTTTGCGAGACGGCGGCGAATCTGGTGGATGCGCTGTCCGAGCAGTCGCCGGTCGGTCTCCAGCTGTGTCTCCCCGGGACCGCGCAGTCCGATGCCCCCCTTCTGCCGTTCGAGGTGGGTCCAGCCACGGACCAGGCGCGTCGAGAGATGCTCGAGCTGGGCCAGCTCGACCTGCAGCTTGCCCTCATGGGAGCGGGCACGCTGGGCAAAGATATCCAGGATCAGGCCGGTGCGGTCGAGTACCCGGCACTCGAGAAACCGCTCCAGGTTGCGTTCCTGACTGGGGCTCAGATCGTGATCGAAGATCACCAACTCGGCCCCCTCCCTTCGCGCCAGATCCCGAATCTCTTCGGCCTTGCCGCTGCCGACGAACAGGCGTGGATCCGGTGCCTGCCGCCGGCCGGTCACGAACGCCCGCGGCTCGGCACCGGCGGAGACCGCGAGCTGGCGAAACTCATGGAGTTCTTCCGGATCCGGCCGATCGTCGATGGCGATATACACCAGAATCGCCCGCTCTCCCCCCTTCGGGCGTTCAAACATCACCGATTTCCGCCAAGCGATCGACCACCTCGAAAATGAACGGACCCCACGGCACAACCGCAGGGCCCCTTCCGCTACTGCTGGAGATCGGCGTCATGAATTCCCTGGTTCACCCTCACCCTCGTTGCTATGCGCATGTTGCAGACGCACGTTGCGCGCCGGCACCACGGTAGAGATCGCATGCTTGTAGACCATCTGACTGACACTGTTCTTGAGTAGCACCACGAACTGATCGAAGGATTCGATGGTTCCCTGGAGCTTGATGCCGTTGACCAGGAAGATGGAAACGGGCACACGCTCCTTGCGCAGGGTATTGAGGAAAGGATCCTGTAGACTTTGTCCCTTGGACATCGTTATGTCTCCTGATGTTGGAATTTTTATAGGGAGATCGGCCCGGACCGCGACAAATCCCACCGGCCATAAAGACGGCGCCAATCCCACCGGCCTCTGCCCTCCCTTCGGCCATCGATGGTGACTGGGCAAAGCTTCGATTTGCGAATATAGCACAGGGAAAGAAACCGACCATTGCGCCGCCGGCAGGGTAGCGTCATCTAACCGTGTGCGGAGCGGGTGTCTGCGCGAAAAAACGCCGTAAATACATCCTTGTAGGCTCGACGGCGGCATCCCTGCCGCCGA
>RFHJ01000153.1 GCA_003696905.1 Gammaproteobacteria bacterium
CACTGACCCCAACAAGGTGGCCGAGCTGCTGCGGGTACTGGAAGCGTTCAAGGGCACGCTGACGGTCTCGGCCGCCATCCGCCTGCTGCCCCTGCTGTTCTGCCGGTCGGGGGAGCTGCGCCGCATGCGCTGGGAGGAGGTGGACCTAGAAGCCCGAGAGTGGCGCTACCACGTCACCAAGACCAAGACTGACCACCTGGTGCCGCTGTCGCGCCAGGCCGTGGCGATCCTTGAGGAACTGCACCCCGTCACTGGTCACCTGCGGGGCGGCTGGGTATTCCCTGGTGCGCGATCCGTGGACAAGCCGATGAGTGACGGCGCGATCAATGCCGCCTACCGTCGCCTGGGGATCGACACCCGCGAGGAACTGACCGGCCACGGCTGGCGAGCGGTTGCCCGCACCCTGCTGCATGAGCGCCTGGGCTTTCCCGCCGAGGCCATCGAGCACCAGCTATCCCACAAGGTGCCGGACATCCTGGGCACGGCCTACAACCGCACCAAGTTCCTTGAGCAGCGTAGGGAGATGATGCAGGCATGGGCCGATTACCTGGACCGGCTCAAGACCGGGGCCGATGTGGTGGAGATCACCAAGGCCAAGAAACGATAGACCGATCAACCCAGCGCCTAGGGTAGCTCCCGAAAAGGCGACCACCTCACCGCCCTGGCGCTGGCCTTCTTCATCGAGGTGTTGCGTGGAGGTGCGCATGGAAGATTGCGGTAACTATTGGGAGCTGGCCGAATACATCCCCGTTGATGTGGCAATAGATTACTGGTGCGAGCAGACATCACGCGATTGCCAGCAGGCGAAGACGGCGGCACTTCTGGCAGCATTGGAATCTGGCGAAGTGGAATATCAGCGAACAGACGGAAAAGATTTTCCTGACCCCGTACACCAGCTCTATGCACGCAACATTCTCGTAGTGCATAGGGAAAGCTTTATCACTTGGGCGCTGTCTGTAAGCCAACCAGCAGAAAAGGCAAGGATAGCGACGAAAGCCGAAGCCATCCCGCCACATGGGAGGAAAAACTACCACCGCCTGATACTGGCACTGGCATCCATGGCGGGGCTTTCCTTGGACCAGCACATGAAGGCGGCAGAAGCCGTACTTCGGCACGCCGAAACAGAAGGATTGCCGCATCCGGACAAAGCAGAAACCTGGGGGAAAATGCTCAAGCACGCCAAGGAAACTGATTAATTCCCTCAATTCCGATTCGGACATGAAAGATTCCGAATCGGAACACACCTTCCCTACCAACCCCTAGCCTCTCTCCCAACGCGCCGCATTCAGCGCCGCGACGTTGCAGAGAGGCTAAACCATGACTGCGATTTACCGTCCAAAGGCTGCCGCCGAATATATCGGTGTGGCCGTCTCCACCCTGTACCGATGGGCCGCTGATTCCGACTTTCCAAAGCCCCTCAAGCTGGGCCGCCAGGCTTCTGGCTGGCGCAAGGCCGACCTGGATGCCTGGCTGGAACGCAAAGCCAAGGAGGGGGAAGCGGCATGACCCACGCAAGAAAACGCCCGGAGCCGTGGGGAGCGGCTGGCCGGGCAGAACGTCGATCAATTGGGGTGACCCGAATTGTAGCCCATCCTTCCACCCCCGCGCCCGGCGGCCTCGCCTGGCGCAAGGCGCGCGGCCTGCTCACCTGGCGGGACCATGCCCGGTTGGGTGTTGCAGCGCGTCCCAGCCTGTCCTATGCTTTTCCTGTCGCTGCAAAATCAGCGGCCGGGGGTGACAGCCCGAAACACAAGGCGCACCACGCGCCATCCGAGCGCGTTTTTTCGTGCCCGAGTTCTATGGCGGGTGTTGTGGGGAGCCTCGCGGCTCGCCGGTTCCTTGTGTCCGGTCTGTCAACCCGCAACATCCGCCACCCTTTTCGGTTGACAGCGAAAGGTGGCGGTTTCCTCAACACAAGGAGACCTGCCATGAGCAAAAACCACACCCAAGGCGCGCCTGCGCCGACCATTAACCAAATCCACAACGACCTTCTGCGCCTGTCCCTGGCCATCGGTGCATTCGCCGACATGCCCGAGGACATCCGCCGCGAGATCGCCGAGACCGTGGCCATGCTGCGCGAGCCGGTTGGCACATTGCGTGCTGCCGAGCTGGCCGACCTGATCGCCATCAACTGGGACGCTGCCGCGTCCGAGGAGGTGGACCAATGAACATGACCACCGCCGACGCCCTGCGCCTGTATCACGAGATGGACCTTCCGGAAACGTCCACCGGCATGGAACCGCTGGACGCCGAGACCCTGGAGAACCTGCGCCTGGTGGAGGGCTACGCCAACCCGCTGGACCTGGCTACCCAACTGACCGCCGCCCTGCGCACCCTGTGGGTGGCGCGGAAATCGGGTGAGCTGGCGGACGACGACGCCGATTCCACTATCTGGCTGCTGGGCGAGGTGTCCAACCTGATCGAGCACGCCATCGAGGCCCAGCATGGCGCTGAATGGTGGCAGAGACAGCACGAGAAGGCCCTTGCCGAGGCCGAGCAGGCCAAGCCCGCACCGCGCCGTAGGAAAACCAAGGAGGGGGAGGCATGACCCCGATGGATACCTGGTGCCTGCCAGAGGTTAAGCGCCGCCTGCTGGTCGGAGAGCGCGTCACGCAAGCCGACATGCTGGCCATCACGGGAGGCCGCGCCTGGCGGCTGGCCGCCGCCGTTTACTACTTGCGGAAACGCGGCTGGGACATCCGAACGACCGAGAACGCCAGCGGCTGCGCGGTCTACCACCTGCCACCCAACGAAATCGCCCGGCTGCGGTCGGAAGGGGTGGCCGCGTGAGAGACAATGACTTCCGCGACGCCATCCTATCCGCCGGCCTGACGCCGCCGGATTACATCGAACCGGGCCGCCTGTATCGTTTCCCTGGACAGGGAAAGCGCAGGAAAAACCGAGCCGGGTGGTGTCTGCTCTTCCCTGACGGGAAGGGCGGCATCTTCGGCGACTGGTCCACGGGTTACACCGAAACATGGCAGGCCCAACGCCACCGCCCGATGACCGCCGCCGAGCGGGCCAATTTCGAGCGCCTGGTGAAGGCCGCCAAGGCGAAGGCCAGGGCGGAACAGGCCGCCCGGTACGATGAAGCGGCAGAGCGTGCGCAAGCGATCTGGGACAAGGCCAAGCCCGCACCGGCAGGCCATCCCTACCTGGTGCGAAAACGCATCAAGCCGCATACCGCGAGGCTTCACCGGGCCAGCCTGGTGCTGCCTGTGGTGGACTTCACCGGCCGGCTGGTGAGCCTGCAATTCATCAAGCCGGACGGGTCCAAGCTGCTGCTGTCGGGTGGCCGCAAACGAGGCTGTTTCATACCTGTTGACGGAGACCTGGAACAGCCCGAGCGGGCCATCGTCTGCGAGGGCTGGGGCACCGGCTGCACCCTGGCCGAGGATGAACCCGCCGCCCTGGTGCTGGCCGCCATCGACGCCGGCAATCTCAAGCCCGTTGCCCTGTCTGCCCGGCAACGCTGGCCCAATACCGAGCTGGTGATTGCTGGCGACGACGACCGCCGTACGCCCGGCAATCCTGGCCGGACCAAGGCGCTTGAGGCCGCCCGCGCCGTCGGCTGCCTGGTGGCGTTTCCTGAATGGCCGAAGGATGCGCCGGAGGCCCTCACCGACTTCAACGACCTGGCCGCCTGGCAGGCTGGGGGTGCTGTATGAACACCTTGCTGAAGCCCGCCGCACCACCGGCAGATGACTGGCCCGAGCTGATACCGCTGGACCGCCCGCAACTGCCGCCCTTGGAACTGTCCCGCCTGCCCGGCTGGGCTGGTGACTTCGCCGAAGCCTTGGCGAAGGCCACCGAGACACCCCCGGAGCTGGCCGCCGGAATGGTGCTGGCCACCTGCGCCACCGCCTGCGCCCGCCGCCTGCGGGTGGTGGTCAAGCCCGGTTATTCGGAACCTACAAATTTGTGGCTGGTGGTCGGACTGCCGCCAGGGAACAGAAAGAGCGCCGTGCAGCAAGCAGCTACCGCGCCGCTGGTGGACTGGGAACGCGAGCAGCACGAGATCACCGCGCCAGAGATCAGGCGGACCAATAGCGAACGAGCGACCCAACAGGCGCGAGCAAACGAACTGCGCCGCAAGGCCGCCAAGGCACAGGATGCCCAAGAGGCCGCAGAACTGGCGCGGGAGGCCGCCGACATCGAGGCCGAGATTCCGGAGGAGCAATACCCGCCGCAACTGTGGACCAGTGACGCCACGCCCGAGCGGCTGGGCGTCCTGCTTGCCCAGCAGGGAGAGTGCATCGCGTGGCTGTCGAGCGAGGGCGGCATCTTCGATCTGCTGCAAGGGCGGTACTCGAACGGGATATTGAACCTCGACTTGGCGTTGAAGGCGCATAACGGCGACCCGGAACGGGTGGACCGCCAGGGCCGCCCGTCCATCTTCCTGCGCTGCCCGCGCCTGACGCTGGGCATGACACCGCAGCCGGACGTTCTGCAAGGACTGGCCACCAAGCCGGGATTCATGGGCCGTGGCCTGCTCGCTCGGTTTCTGTACCTGCTGCCGCCGTCGCCCGTGGGCTTCCGCACCTTTGAAGGCCCGCCCATGCCGGAGAGTGTCCGGGCCGCCTATGCCGCCGGTATCCGTGCCATGCTCGATTGGCCGTCCGCCATTGACGACGAAGGGAACGAAGTGCCGCACCTGGTGCGATTGAGCAAACCGGCTTATGCGGAATGGCTGGCCTTCGCCAAGGACATGGAGGCCAGCATGGGACCTGGCGGCGAGTTCGAGCACTTCGCGGGCTGGGGAGCCAAGGCCGCCGGGGCCGCCGTTCGGGTTGCCGGCATCCTTCACGGCATCCGCCACGCGCATGGCGAACCATGGCAAGCGGAGATCACCGCCGAGACCATGAGCGACGCCCTGGCCATCATTTCAGTGGCCGCCCGGCACAGCCTGGCCGCCCACGCCCTGATGGGTGGCGATCCTGAACTGGCCGCCGCCAGCACCGTCTGGGAATGGATCGAGCGAGGCCGCCGCGAGCGGTTCACTGTGCGGGACGCATTCAATGCCCTTCGCGGAACCTTCAGGCGAGTCGCCAAGCTACGCGAGGCGCTGGACCTGCTGGAAGAACGCGGCTATCTGCTGGTCGAGGAGGTGCCACACCAAGGGCCAGGCCGCCCGCCTTCGCCCGTGGTGAGGGTGCGCCCGGACTTCGCGAGGGCTTGGGCATGAACTGGCGCGAAATCCTGCACGGGAATCCTTATGCGCAATATCCGCACAATGCGCAAAACCCGCCCACAAAGGGCAATTCTGCGGATATTGCGGATTCTGCGCATAAGGATTCCAAGTCTGAATCCCACCTGCTCGAAGCCCTGGCCGAAGCCTGCCAAGGGCTGACCGTCCAGCCGGCTGAGGTAGCCTTGGCCCTGTCGCCAGAGGACAAGCAGGATTGGCGAGACGGCAACCTGCCAACTGAAGCCCTGGCCGCCTTTGCTCA
>RFHJ01000154.1 GCA_003696905.1 Gammaproteobacteria bacterium
GTGCAGATTCACCAGCGCCGACTGATTCCAGTAGGCCAGCGGAAGCTGCTCGACCACGTGCAGGCGCAGGGTATCGGGCCATACCCGACGGACACTGGCCTCTGCCGCCCAGGGCAGGTCCAGTACTGCCTTGCGTACCTTCTCCATGTCGAAGTCCAGGAAACCACCGTCGATGGCCGTCTCGACTCGCTGCCGAATCTCCGCCTGGTCCAGATGGGTGAACTCGCCGGTGATGGTGACCACACGCAACGGCAGACGACCCGGCACCTCGAGGTAGCGGTAGAGGCCGTAGCCGACCCCCGAGATGAGAACGAGGGGACCAAGCCACAGGAGCAGGCGACGGACCGCCATACCCTTCGCATAGCCACTGCGCCTCGACTGCGAAGGCTTCCTATTCGCCATGTTGCCGCTCCATGGTCTGGGTCAGGATCTGCCAGACCAGCTCGGGAAAGTCGATGCCCACGGCCCTTGCCGCCATGGGCACCAGGCTGTGATCGGTCATCCCGGGCACCGTATTCACCTCGATCAGCCAGGGCTGCCCTGCCTCGTCACGCATCAGATCCACCCGCCCCCAGCCACTGGCGCCCAGCGCGGCAAAGGCGCGCAACGACAGCGCCTGCAGGGCCGACTCCTCTGCTGGTTCGAGCCCACAGGGAATGTGATAACGGGTGTCGTTCGCCTGATACTTGGCCTCGTAGTCGTAGAATTCGCGCGGCGTCTCGAGGCGGATCAGCGGCAATGCCTGCTCGCCCAGGATCGAGGCGGTGTATTCACTCCCCGAGATACACCGCTCCGCCATCACATGGCTGTTGCAGGCCGCCGCCTCCTGCCAGGCCTCGCGCAGCCCCGCGTGGTCGTCCACCCGGTAGACACCGATGCTCGATCCCTCCAATGCGGCCTTGACCATGAGGGGGAAGCCCAGCGCCTCGGCGCGCGCCAGATCGGCCTCGCTCTCCAGCAGAACGAAGGCGGGCGTGGGCAGACCCAGGGCCTGCCACACCAGCTTGGTGCGATACTTGTCCATGGACAGCGCGGAGCCCAGGACCCCCGAACCGGTATAGGGAATGCCGGCGATCTCCAGCAGTCCCTGCAGCTGGCCATCCTCGCCACCGCGTCCATGCACCACGTTGAACACCCGCTCGCAACCGCCGGCCCGCAACCGGTCGACTACCTCGCGATCGAAATCGATGCCCACGGCATCCACGCCGCGCGCCCGCAGACCGTCGAGCACGGCACGCCCGCTCACCAGGGAGACCTCGCGCTCTGCACTCCAGCCGCCCATCAGCACCGCCACCCGACCGAAATCACTTGCCCGGTAGTTCATGCCGTCACCCCCACTCGGTGCACTTCCGGCTCCAGGCGCACGCCGAAGCGGGCCTCCACTTCGGCCTGCACATGGCGCATCAGGGCCTCGATGTCAGCGGCCGTGGCATCGCCGGTGTTGACGATGAAATTGGCGTGCTTGGAAGAGACCTCGGCCCCGCCGATGCGATAGCCCTTCAGGCCCGCCGCCTCGATCAGGCGCGCCGCATGATCCCCCGGGGGATTGCGGAAGGTGGATCCACCGCTCGGTTGGCCAGTGGGCTGGGTCGCGGCCCGCCGCTCCAGCAGGGTCCGGATCCTTGCCTGCTCGGCCGCCACGTCACCCGGCTCCAAGCTCAGCAGGGCCGAGACGAACCATTCCCCCTTCGGCCCCTCCACATGGCGGTAAGCGACGCGAAAGTCCCCGGGCGGACGACGACGCAATCGCCCGCTGCGGTCGATGGTCTGGACCTCGACCACCCGTTCCCAGGTCTCGCCACCGAAGGCACCGGCGTTCATCGCCAGGGCACCACCCATGGTGCCCGGGATGCCGGCCAGAAAGGCCGCACCCGTCAGGCCCGCGCGTGCCGCGGCGCGGGCCACCCGGGCACAGGAGGCTCCAGCACCACAGTAGAGCTGTGTCTCATCGACCTCGATCTCTGCCAACCGTCCCTGGAGGGCGATCACCGTGCCCGGAAAGCCGCCATCGCGCACCAGCAGATTGCTGCCCAGACCCAGCCACAGCAGCGGCTCGTCCGCAGGCAAGCGGCGCAGAAAGACGGCCAGGTCCTCCACATCGGCCGGGCGATACAGACAGCGCGCCGGACCGCCTACCCGCCAGCTGGTGTAGCGCGCCAGGGGCTCGTCGCAGCGCAGCTCACCCCGCAGGGTGTTCGTCTCGCGTGCCGCCATCATCCCGTCTGCTCCGGCTTGCCGCGGCGTGCCGCCGTACCCGTCTTGCCCGCCCCAGGACGTTTGCATCCCGCGACACGCAGCCATGCCCGCCGCTCGGGGTCCAGCGTCTCTCCACAGCCCATGTGCAGCCGTCGGTCGACATGGGTCTCTCGGTTGTGCAACTTCATTGGCATTCTCCCTCGCCCAGTCGTGCCGCCACCTGACCGATGCTGCCGGCCCCCATCACCAGGACGATGTCACCATCCTTCACCAGTCCCTCGAGGACCTGGGGAAGCTCATCGATTGTCTCGACGAACACCGGCTCGATCTTTCCCCGCGCCCGCACCGCGCGCGCCAGGGCACGTCCATCGGCACCCGCGATGGGGGCCTCGCCGGCGGCGAAGACCTCGCTCAGCACGAGCACGTCCGGTTCGTTGAGCACCCGGGCAAAATCGTCGAAGGCATCGCGCGTGCGGCTATAGCGATGGGGCTGGAAGGCGAGTACCAGGCGGCGTTCCGGCCAACCGGCCCGCACTGCCGAGAGCGTGGCCTCCAGCTCGCGCGGGTGATGGCCATAGTCGTCGACCAGAATCACGTTGCGTCCCCCCAGGCGACATTCGTGCATCTGAAAGCGCCGACCGATGCCCTGGAAACGCGCCAACGCCTGCTGCATGGTGGCGGTCGACAGCCCCAGCTCATGGCCTACCGCGATGGCCGCCAGGGCATTCAGGGCGTTGTGCCGGCCGGGCATGGTCAGCTCCACCGACATCCGCTCGCCATTGGGCAGGCAGGTGGTGAACCGGGTCAGGCGGGCGGCCTGGGAGAGGCCTTCGCCGCGCACGTCTGCATCCTCGCTGAACCCGTAGGTGATCACCCGACGGGTCACGTCGGGCAGCAGGCCGCGGGCATTCGCATCGTCGATGCAGAGCACTGCCACGCCATAGAAGGGGAGGTGATGAAGAAACTCCAGGAAGGCCGCACGCAGTCGCTCGAACTCTCCGCCATAGGTGGCCATGTGGTCCTCGTCCACATTGGTGACCACTGCCAGCATGGGCTGCAGATAGAGAAAGGAGGCGTCACTCTCGTCCGCCTCGGCCACCAGGATCTCGCCCTCTCCCAGATGGGCATGGCTGCCGGCGGCGTTGAGCCGCCCGCCGATCACATAGGTCGGATCCAGTCCTCCGTCGATCAGCAGACTGGCGATCAGACTGGTGGTGGTGGTCTTGCCGTGGGTGCCGGCGACCGCGATCCCATAACGGAAGCGCATGATCTCGGCGAGCATCTCCGCCCTGGGCACCACCGGAATGCGTCGCGTACGTGCCGCCATCACCTCGGGGTTGTCCTCGGTCACCGCACTGGAGATGATCACGGCGTCCGCATCACGAACATGCTCCGGCGCATGGCCGATATGGACCTCCGCCCCCTGCTCGGCCAGCCGGCGGGTCGCCGCATTGGCGCGCATGTCCGATCCGCTCACCCGATAGCCGAGGTTGAGCATCACCTGGGCGATGCCGTTCATGCCGGCACCACCGATGCCGACGAAGTGCAGCCGACGCATGCGCCCCATGGCCTCCGCGGCATAGCGGGGTGTCTCGGGCAACGAGGTCATGCCGCCACCTCCAGACACAGATCGGCCACACAACGGGTCGCCTGTGGTCGTGCCAGCCCGCGTGCCCGCTCGGCCATTGCGAGTAGCCGCGGACGATCCGCCGCCAGTGCTGCCAACTGTTTCGCCAGGGACTCGGCCGTCAGCTCGGACTGCGGCATCAGCAGCGCGGCATCCGCCTCGCTCAGATAGCGGGCATTGCGGGTCTGATGATCGTCCACGGCATGGGGATAGGGCACCAGAATGGCACCCACACCGGCCGCGGCCAGCTCGGCGATTGTCAGCGCCCCGGCCCGACACACCGCCAGATCGGCGCGCGCCAGGACCGCTGGCATGTCCGCGATGAACTCCACCAGCTCGGCCTCCACCCCCAGCCGCTGATATGCCTCGCGGGTGCTGTCGAGCTTGCCGCGCCCCGCCTGGTGCACCACCTGCGGGCGCTCCTTCTCGGGCAACAGCGCCAGGGCCTGTGGAACCGTCTCGTTGAGGGCCTGAGCCCCCAGCGAACCGCCCATCACCAACAGGCGCAGGGGCGCGTCGCGCTCGACGGGGATGCGTTCTGCCGGTTGCGGCAGGGCCGCGATCTCCGGGCGTACCGGATTACCGCAGGTGTGCACACGCGGATTGGAGGCGAAAGTGCCCGGAAAGGCCTCGATCACCCGGCTGGCCACCCGCGCCAGCCAGCGATTGGTCAA
>RFHJ01000155.1 GCA_003696905.1 Gammaproteobacteria bacterium
CCCCTGGGCGGGGCCCGCTTCACCATCCGACTGCCCAACGCCGATCATGATCAGGAAGCTGGCTAGATGAACGAACGAGTGCTGTTGATCGAGGACGATGTCGCCCTCTCCCGCCTGATGCGCGACCAGCTTCACCGCCAGGGCTACCAGGTGGACGCCATCGGACGGTGGCAAGAGGTAGCGGACTATTTCGAACACAAGGAGCCCCACCTGGTGCTCGCCGACGCCCGACTTCCCGATGCCAACACCCTCGAGCACCTGCCCTGGCTGTCCCGCCAGGCACCGGTGATCGTCCTGACCGCCTACGGATCGGTACGGGATGCGGTCGAGGCGATGCATGCCGGGGCCGAGGAATACCTGGTCAAACCGGTCAATCCGGACGAACTGAGCGTCACGGTCAGGCGCGTGCTCGAATATGCGCGGCTGCGCAACGAACACCAATACTGCCGAACCCAGGCGACGCCGCCCCACTACATGGTGGGCGACAGCCCGGCACTGAGAAAAATGCAGCAGATGATCGAGGCGGTCGCCCCCACCGACACCACGGTGCTGATCCAGGGCGAGAGCGGATCGGGCAAGGAATTGGTGGCGCGCGCGATCCACGACATGAGCGAGCGGCGGGAGCGGATCTTCGTGCCGGTCGATTGTTGCACCATCCAGGAGAAGCTCTTCGAATCGGAGCTGTTCGGCCATGAGCGCGGCGCCTTCACCGGCGCCGACCGGCGCAAGAAGGGTCTGATCGAGGCCGCCGAGGGCGGCACGCTGTTTCTCGATGAGATCGGCGAGATCGAGCCGGCGATCCAGGCCAAGCTGCTAAGGGTGCTCGAGACCGGGCAGTTTCGCCGCCTGGGCAGTGTCAAGGACCTGATTGCGAACACCCGCATCGTCGCAGCGACCAACCGCGACCTCGAGGCAATGAGCCAGGACGGCGACTTCCGCGCCGACCTCTACTACCGGCTGAGCGTCTTCGTGATCGAGGCGCCGCCCCTGCGCGAGCGCAGGGAGGACATCCCGGCCCTGGTACAGCACTTCATCGCCAACCACGACTTCTCGCGCCGCATCCAGAAGACTGCCTCGCCGCAGGCCCTCGAGATCCTGATGGACTACGATTGGCCGGGCAACATCCGTGAGCTGCGCAATGTCATGGAGCGGGCCATCATCCTCTCCGGCAACAGTCCCGAGATCCTGCCACAGCACCTCACCCTGCCCAACAGGTTGACCAGCCGCGCCAGCGACTCTGGGCTGTTCGAGAGCGAGCCCTCGCTCGAGGCGATCGAACGACGGTATCTGGAATTCCTGCTCGAGCGTTACAAGGGCAAACGCGCCAAGGTCGCCGAGGTCATGGGCATCAGCGAGCGCAACCTGTACCGCCTGATCAAGCGGCATGGGTTGAAATAGCTCAGAGGATTTCCTTCAGCTCCGCCATCGAATCGATCACCAGGTCTGGATCGTGGTTGCGGATGTCCTCGCCGTGGTTGTAGCCATAGCTCATGCAGATGATCTGAAAACCGGCGGCGCGCGCCGCCTTCACGTCACTGATGGAGTCACCGATCATCAATGAGTCCGCCGGCGACACACCGAAGTGTTTCGCCGCGTGCAGCAACGGGCCCGGATCGGGCTTCTTTACCGGCAGGCTGTCGCCCGAGATGACGATGCCGAAGTCGTCGTAGATACCCAGATCCTTCAACAACGGCACGGTGAACTGCTCGGCCTTGTTGGTGACGCAGCCCAGCTTGTAGCCCCGCGACTTCAGGTAGTCCAGACCCTCGCGCACGCCCGGATAGAGCTTCGAACGCGTGGAAGTGTTCTCGGCATAACAATCGAGAAAGATCGGGTAGGCGCGCGCGAACTCGTCGTCGGAGGGCTCGCCGTCCAGAGTGCCGGTGAGGGCGCGGCGCACCAGTCGCTCGACCCCGTTGCCCACCCAGTCGCGCACCCGGGCCTCGCCCCAGGGCTCGCGCCCGAGGGCCTTCATCATCTCATCCACGCAGTAGGCCAAGTCGGGCACCGAATCGACCAGGGTGCCGTCCACATCGATCAGGATCATCTCGGGCTTGCGAATGCTCATCTTCTGGCTCCACACAGGGAAACGGCAGGCCGAGGCCTGCCGCACAAGGTGATAGCAGTGCTGGAAAAGGTCAGCCGACCTTGGCCAGCTCCTCGCGCATCTCAGCAATGATGGTGTCGTACTTGTTGGGATCGGACTCGTTGCGCTTGCCGAAGATACCAGAGCCCGCGACGAAGGTATCGGCACCCGCCGCGGCGATCTCGGCGATGTTGTCGACCTTGACGCCACCGTCGATCTCGAGGCGGATATCCAGGCCGGAATCGTCGATGATCTTGCGCGCCTGCTTGAGCTTCTTCAGCGCCGACGGGATGAAGCTCTGGCCGCCGAAGCCGGGGTTCACCGACATCAAGAGGATCATGTCCAGATTCTCCAGCTCGTAGTCCAGGTAGCTGAGCGGAGTCGCTGGGTTGAACACCAGGCCCGCCTTGCAGCCGGCCGACTTGATCAGCTGGATGGTGCGATCCACGTGCTCGGAGGCCTCGGGGTGGAAGGTGATATAGGTGGCGCCGGCATCGGCGAAATCGCCCACCAGACGATCCACCGGGCTGACCATGAGATGCACATCGATGGGCGCGGTGATGCCGTGCTTGCGCAGGGCCTCGCACACCAGCGGACCGATGGTCAGGTTCGGCACATAGTGGTTATCCATCACGTCGAAGTGAATGATGTCCGCGCCGGCTGCGAGGACGTTGTCACATTCCTCGCCCAACTTGGCGAAGTCCGCCGAAAGAATGGAGGGGGCAATCTGGAAATCAGCCATACTTCTGCTCCTGCCGGCCGGGGCCGGTGTTAGACTCGGATCGGGCCCAATGGCTGCGGACCCGCGAAAATTCGGCCCGCCACTGTACCGGAAAAGGCCACGCCGTGCAGCCGGGGAGATGATTCAACGATGCGACATCCATTCAGACCCTTGGTTCTCCTACTGCTGTTATCGGTCACCTGGGGTATCGCCACCGCGGCGGACCTGGCGCGGGAACAACGCATCGCCGAGCAGATCCGCGACGCCATCTTCGATGGGGAGCCCATCGAGCTGGAAGCGGCTGGCATCCGATTTCTGGGAATCTATCAGCGCACCGAACGCGAGCCGGCGCGGGGCGCGGCATTGATCCTGCACGGACGCGGTGCCAATCCCGACTGGACCGAGGTGGTCCACCCCCTGCGGATCGGCCTGCCGGAACACGGCTGGGATACCCTGTCCATCCAGCTCCCGGTCGCCTCCGAGGGCGCCAACGAGCGGGAATGGCGGCAGACCCTTCCCGAGGCGGTGCCGAGAATCGAGGCCGCCCTGCGCTTCCTGGACCAGCGGGGCATGAAGAACGTGGCGCTGATCGCGCACAGCTTCGGGAACCGGGCCGTTGCCACCTTTCTGGCGAGCGGCAAGGTGCCCGATGCGGTACGGGCCTGGGTGGCGATCGGCGCCCCCTTCGGGGCCGACAGCCCGGAACTCGAGGTCTTGCGCCAGTCGAAAATGCCGATTCTCGATCTCTACGGCCAGCAGGACCTGCCGCAGGTACTGGCCGGGAGCAAGGCGCGCCGCCTGGCCGCCCGCGACGCCAACAACGATGCCTATGAGAGCCGCGAGGTCCCGGGCGCCGACCATTTCTTCAACGGCCAGGACGAGCTGCTGCTGAGCATCGTGCGCGCCTGGCTGGCCAAGGCGGCCAGCGGCACCGAGGTCCCGGCCCGCTGAGTTATGAGTTTGAAACCGCAAAGGACGCCAAGGTACGCAAAGGAAGACCTAGAGAATCCCTTTTTTCATCTTCCCCATTTGTGGAGAAAGATGGGAGCGACGGGGGAACCAGGGCAGGAGAGTTCTAATGAAAACCTATCCCCTCCTACCCCTGCTGGAAGCGGGGGGAGAAATCAATCAGATATTCCCAAAGGGTTCTCTGACTGTTGTTACTTTGATTTTCTTTGCGGTCCTTTGCGTCCTTTGCGGTTAAACGTCTTCGAAACCAGAACCACTTGCACAAATCCCGCTATCGAATGATCCTTACCAGCAGGTCCCGGTAGCCGTTCTGCTTCAGGCGCGCCCGCGCCTTGTCCAGGGCCGAGCGGCCCAGGTAGGGCCCCGCCTGTACCCGGTAACGCACCTTGCCGCCCCCGAGCCTGGCCTTGCTGACCCGGGTCTCGATACCCAGCAGGGCCAGCTCGGCCTGCATGCGGTCGGCGTCCTCGGCGCGCACGAAGGAGCCCACCTGCACCAGATACTGGGCGGTGGGATCCACCGCCGGGGCGATCTCGCGCCGGTCCAGCTGTTCCTCCGGCACCACCACCTCCTTGTGGCGCAGATCGTCGTAGAACTGGTAGCGCGGTTTGTAAGGCGGCACCACCGGCCGCTCGGCCGGCTTCTTTGGAGATGCGCTGCGCGGCGGCTTGTCCGGGCGCGCGCCGATCCACTGCGAGACCGGCTCCGGGGTGGTGAGCTTGACCCACACTAACACGCTCGCCACGGCGCCCACGATCAGGCCGACCAGCAGCCACATCCAGGCCGGTGGCCCCTGGCGCTTGCGGCGCGCCTTGCTGCGTGGCTTGTAGTCCCGCGGCACGGTTACATCTGCTCCGGGGCACTGATGCCGATCAGGCCCAGCCCATTGGCCAGCACCTGGCGCGTGGCCAGGATCAGCTTCAGGCGCGCGTCCCGCAG
>RFHJ01000156.1 GCA_003696905.1 Gammaproteobacteria bacterium
ATCGCTATAAGCGATTGATTTTGAAGCCAGCCGCAAACCGCGTTTGCGGCGCAGCGTACCCTGATAAAGCCAAGGATGGCTTTTATCAGGGTTTCCTTAAAGCAGCTGCGTTCCTTGCACGCGAGATGTGACCGCCTCCCATGGCTGTGGACCCGACGATGTGACATCGTCAGCCGAGCAGGAATTCGAGCAATGCCTTCTGCGCGTGCAGGCGATTCTCCGCCTCTTCCCAGACCACGCTCTCCGGTGCGTCCAGCAGTTCGGCGTCCACCTCCATCCCTCGGTAGGCGGGCAGGCAGTGCATGAACAGGGCGCCCGGCGCGGCGTGCGACATGAGTGCACGGGTCACCTTGTAAGGCGCAAACGCCGTCTCTCGGCGTTTCTTCTCTTCTTCCTGCCCCATGCTGACCCAGGTGTCGGTCACCACCAGGTCGGTACCTTCCACCGCGACGACAGGGTCACGCACCAGGGTGCACCGGTCGCCCGCTGCCGCCAGGATGTCAGGATCCGGGTCATAGCCCTCGGGACAGGCGATGCGAAGCCGAAAGTCGAACTGGCGCGCCGCGTTGATATACGAGTGACACATATTGTTGCCGTCTCCTACCCAGGCGACGGTCGCTCCCGCGATGGGGCCACGATGTTCGGTGAAGGTCTGCACATCGGCCAGCAGCTGGCAGGGGTGGACCAGGTCTGTCAGCCCATTGATGACGGGCACCAGGGAATGGCGGGCGAAACGTTCCACCTTTTCGTGCTCGAAGGTGCGGATCATGATGCCGTCTACCATGCGGGAGAGCACTCGCGCCGTATCTTCTATTGGCTCTCCGCGTCCCAGCTGGGTGTCGCGTGGCGACAGGAAGAGGGCAGTACCCCCCAGCTGGGCCATGCCCGCTTCAAACGAGACCCGGGTTCGGGTGCTCGATTTCTCGAACACCATTCCCAGCACCTTGCCGGCCAGTGTGGGGTGCGGCTCTCCTGCCCGTTGCAGCCGCTTGAGCTCATGTGCCCGTTCGATGATGCCGGCGAGCTCGTTCGGTGTCAGGTCCAGCAGGGTCAGGAAGTGGCGGGTCTCTCTCATGGGTTTCGTCTACCGGATGAATCAGGATTGGCCCACGAAATTCCGGATCAGCGGAACCAGGGTGGCAACCAGCTGCTCGGCTTCCGCCTCGCTGATGATGAGGGGAGGTAGCAGGCGGATCACCCGCTCGGCCGTCACGTTGATCAGTAGGCCCTGCTCGAGGGCGGCAGTCACCAGCTCACCACAGGGGCGGTCCAGTTCGATGGCGATCATCAGGCCCTGGCCGCGGATATCCGTTATCCCGCGAAGCTCGCTCAGCTCCGCTTCCAGGTCGTCCAGGAGCTTTTCGCCCAAGACCGCCGCCCGCGCCGGGAGATCTGCGGTGCGCAGGGTGTCGCAGACCACCAGCCCGGCGCGGCATGCCAGGGGATTGCCGCCGAAGGTGGAACCATGGTGTCCCGGGGCGAAGAGCTCCGCCGCCTTGCCGCGCGCCAGGCAGGCGCCGATGGGCACGCCGTTGCCTAGCCCTTTGGCGAGCGTCATTACATCGGGCAGAAGATCGCTGTGCTGAAAGGCAAAATATCGTCCGGTGCGCCCCATGCCGGTCTGGATCTCGTCGAGCATCATCAGCCAGCCATGGCGATCGCAGAGTTCGCGGAGGCCCGCCAGGTAGCCGGGCGCGGGGATCCGTACGCCCCCTTCCCCTTGTATTGGTTCGACCAGAACGGCTACGACATCGGCGTTGTTATCGGCAACGGCCTGCAACGCCTCCAGGTCGTCGAATGGCACCCGTACGAAGCCTTGCACCAAGGGCTCGAAGCCGGCCTGCACCTTGCGGTTGCCGGTGGCGCTCAAAGTCGCCAGGGTGCGTCCATGGAAACTGTTTTCCATCACCACGATGGTGGGGTTGCGAATGTCGCGCTGACGGGCATAGAGGCGCGCCAGTTTTATCGCGGCCTCGTTGGCCTCGGCACCGGAGTTGGCGAAAAAGGCCCGCTCCATCCCCGAGAGCGCGCACAGGGCCTCGCCGAGTTCCTCCTGTTCCCTTATCCGGTAGAGATTGGATACATGAAGAAGGCGTCCCGCCTGGTCGGCGATTGCGGCGCTCAGGGCGGGATGTGCATGGCCCAGGCCGCATACCGCAATACCCGACAGGGCATCGAGATAGGTCTTGCCGGTATCGTCGGTCAACCAGGCGCCCTGTCCCTGGACGAAGGTCACCGGCAGCCGATTGTAGGTGTGCATCAATACATCTGTCATGGGCGCTGCCCGCTAACGACTCGAAAACAAAAAAGGCGGTCTCGGGCTGCGAGGACCACCTCTGAAGACCGCCATCTACGACGGCCAAGTAACGAAAATAGCCCTATTTGGCGCTGCGATCAAGTTCTGCTGTCGGTGGGCGGGACTCCGTCGTCTAAATCCCTACCCCATTGAAAAGCGGGGAGAGCGGCGTGCTCGGAAAACTTCGGCGGCAGGGATGTCGCGGATGTGTTTACGGCGTTTTTCCGAGCATGTTGCGCGCCGTGCTCAGGTTAGACGACGCCACCCTGCGTCGGTGAGACCAGAAAAAACCCGGCAGTGTCTCAGACTGCCGGGGTTTCGATTAGTGTGGAAATACCCGATGTTGGCAAGCGATTCGCTCTGCGTAGGGTGGGTTGAACCTAGCGAAACCCACCATTTCAGGCCGCGTTCGATGGGTTTCGTGAAGCTCAAGCCATCCTGCCCGGTTTTCCCATGATCAAGGGTGTGGCCAAGAACTCATGGCAGTTAGTGTGGAAGAACATCCGGGATAACCCTTGCCATTTTTACAAAAAGGTTCTGCATTTTCAGCAGGGGTCGGAGTCGTTCGGCAGCACCAAAGCCAAC
>RFHJ01000157.1 GCA_003696905.1 Gammaproteobacteria bacterium
CTTTGCCATCGCCCGCTGCCGCAGATCCTCGATCGCGGCAGGCGCATAGTCCCAGGCAGTGACCTCGAGCCCTCGGGCAGCCATCAGCAGGGCGTTGCCGCCGCGCCCGCAGGCGAGATCGAGCGCCCGACCGGTCTTCGGCAGGAGGAAATCCAGCGTTCGCAACACCCGGGCAGGGACGGGGTCACCCTCGGCCGCGCGGTAGCGGGCCTGCCAATGCTGACGGCGGTTCAATTCTTCGTTCATCGATCGCCTTCGGGAATATCGAATGTGTAGGGTGGGTTGAGCTGTGCGAAACCCACCAAGAAACCACTAATGCTGGCGCACCACCACATTGGTGGGTTTCGTTTCACTCAACCCACCCTACCGACCTACCGACAAATCTGTAGGGTGGGTTGAGCGCCGCGAAACCCACCAACCATCATTCACCAAACCGGCCATCCAGGTCCACGCCCCCACCCCAGTCATTCGGATAAAGACCCCGCGAAACATCCCGGTGAAAACTCGAGTAGGGCCAATCGGCTACCCGCGTCACGTGGCCGTGCTTCACCGGGTTGTAATGCACATAATCGAGATGGGCACGATAATCCCGGTCATTTCGAATCCTATGTTCCCAGAACCTACGTTGCCACAATCCCCTCTCCGCCTTCCTCTGCCGGCTTCGAGAAACGATCTCCTGTCGCGGCAATGCCCGACTGAAATGTGATTTGATCAAGCGCCACCGGGTCGAGAAATCATGGTCGTCTGCCGGCAGCGTCCATACCGTATGCAGGTGATCGGGCAACACCACCCAGGCATCAATACGGAATGGCCAATCGTGACGTACCCGCCGCACTGCATCGCGCAAGATATCGATTTCGCGGATCAATAGATCGGATTTCCTGTCCGCTACTGCTACGGTAAAGAACCAGGTGCCACCGGACACCCGGTCGCGTCGATAGTTACTCATTACGATCTCCCTATCGAAGATTTTCATTCCTTTTGGTGGGTTTCGTTCCACTCAACCCACCCTACCACCAGCGCATTTTCTCAATCTGTAGGGTGGGTTGAGCTAAGCGAAACCCACCATTGGAGGGAACTACAAGGCATCCAGACCTCGTTGCAGATCCTTCTGGATGTCCTTGACGGCCTCCAGACCCACGGCCACGCGGATCAGCCCCTGGCCAATGCCGGCGGCCTGACGCTGTTCCTCGCTGAGTCGGCCATGGGTGGTGGAGGCCGGATGGGTGATGGTGGTCTTGGTATCGCCCAGGTTGGCGGTGATCGAGAGCATGCGGGTGGAATCGATTACCTGCCAGGCGGCCTCGCGCCCACCCCGGACGTCGAAGGCGACAATGCCACCGGGCGCCTTCTGTTGGCGTTTCGCCAGTTCGTGCTGGGGATGACTGGGAAGCCCCGGGTAATAGACCCGCTCCACCGCCGGATGGCCTTCCAGCCATTCGGCCAACTGCTGGGCGGCTGCCGAGTGGGCCTGCATGCGCAGCTCCAGGGTCTCCAGCCCCTTGAGGAAGATCCAGGCATTGAAGGGGCTCATGGTGGGGCCCGCCGTACGCAGCACGCCAAAGACCTCTTCACCGACCCGTTGCGCGTCGCCCACCACCGCACCGCCCAGCGCACGGCCCTGGCCGTCCAGATACTTGGTGGCCGAATGCACTACGACGTCCGCGCCCAGCGCGAGCGGCCGCTGCAGTGCGGGCGTACAGAAACAGTTGTCCACCACCAGCAGGCAGTCGTGGGCATGCGCCAGATCCGCCAGCGCACGGATGTCGCCCAGCGCGGTGAGCGGATTGGACGGGGTCTCGACGAACAGCATCCGCGTCTCGGGGCGAATCGCTGCTTCCCAAGCGGGGATGTCGGCCAGGTCGACATAGCTGGTCTGGATGCCGAAGCGCGTCAGATACTTGTCGAACAAGACCGTGGTGCTGCCGAAGATACTGCGCGAGCTGACCAGGTGATCGCCCTGCTGCAGCAGGCCCATGCAGGTGGCCAGAATGGCCGCCATGCCCGAGGCGGTAGCGACACAACACTCACCGCCCTCCATCGCCGCCAGCCGCTGTTCGAAGGCACGCACCGTGGGGTTGGTGAAACGGGCATAGATGTTTCCCGGCTCGTCCCCGGCAAAGCGCGCCGCCGCCTCGGCGGCCGAGCCGAAGACGAAACTGGAGGTCGCGAAGATGGGCTCGGAATGCTCCATCTCCGGCGTGCGGTGATGGCCTACACGGATGGCGCGGGTGGCCAATTCCCATTCGGGGTCGAATTCGTTCATGGTCTTTGCGGATCCCTTGGGATGTTGTCATTGATCCCTACCCCCTTGCCATGCGAGGCAGGGAGAGAACACCTGGTTTCCGGTGCGGTTCGCGGAGGTCACCGCACTCTACGCCCGGCGCACGCCGCAGGAGGCGGTGGAGGCCGAACCGCATCGGTCAGCTCTCAATGATTGTGCACACCCAGGATATTGATGCGCGCCGCTGCCTCCCGCTCGCTCTTCGCCTGATCGTTGCGTTGGCACTCCAGTGCCGCCAGATATTCCGGGGTGACATCCCCCGTGACATACTCGCCGTTGAAGACCGAGGCATCGAAACGGTCCACATGGGTGCGCCCCTTCTTCTGCACCGCCTCGATCAGGTCGTCGAGATCCTGATAGATCAGGGCATCCGCGCCGATCCACTCGCATACCTCCTCTTCGGTACGCCCGTGGGCGACCAATTCCGAAGCCGCGGGCATGTCGATGCCATAGACATTGGGATAACGCACCGGTGGC
>RFHJ01000158.1 GCA_003696905.1 Gammaproteobacteria bacterium
ATGTAGGCCTGGTCGCGGCGCGGGCACCAGGGCTCGCGTTCACGCACCTGCAAGGCGGCATTGGCCCCGGCCAGCAGCCCCTGGGCGGCGGCCTCTTCGTAGCCGGTGGTGCCGTTGATCTGGCCGGCGAAGAACAACCCGGCAACGTGCTTGGTCTCCAGCGAGGCCTTCAGGTCTCGGGGATCGAAGAAGTCGTATTCGATGGCATAGCCGGGTCGGGTGATGCGGGCGTTTTCGAAGCCGCGCATCGAGCGCACCAATTGCCATTGGACGTCGAAGGGCAGCGAGGTGGAGATGCCGTTCGGGTACAGCTCGTTGCTGGTCAGCCCCTCGGGTTCAATGAAGATCTGGTGGGAATCCTTGTCGGCGAAACGCACCACCTTGTCCTCGATGGAGGGGCAGTAGCGCGGACCCACACCCTCGATCACCCCGGCGTACATGGGCGAGCGATCCAGCGCCCCACGGATGAGCTCGTGAGTCCGTTCGTTGGTGCGGGTGATGTGGCAGGGCACCTGGCGGGGATGCTCCTCGCGCCGCCCGAGAAACGAGAATACCGGTGCCGGATCGTCCCCCGGCTGCTCCTCGAGCACCGAGAAATCCACCGAGCGCTTGTCGATACGCGGCGGGGTGCCGGTCTTCAGCCGCTCCACCGTGAAGGGCAACTCGCGCAGCCGACGCGCCAGGGCGTTGGCCGGCGGATCGCCGGCGCGGCCGCCTTCATAGTTCTCCAGGCCGATGTGGATACGGCCGCCAAGGAAGGTGCCCACGGTGAGCACCACCGCCTGGGCGTAGAACCGCAGCCCCATCTGGGTGACCACGCCGGTCACCCGCTCGCCCTCGATGATCAGGTCTTCGACCGCCTGCTGGAAGATGTCGAGATGTGGCTGGTTCTCCAGCGCCTCGCGCACCGCCGCCTTGTACAGCGCCCGGTCGGCCTGGGCGCGCGTGGCGCGCACCGCCGGGCCCTTGCGCGCATTCAACGTGCGGAACTGGATGCCGGCGCGATCCGCCGCATGCGCCATCAGCCCACCGAGGGCGTCGATTTCTTTCACCAGATGGCCCTTGCCGATGCCGCCGATCGCCGGGTTGCAGCTCATCGCGCCGAGGGTGTCGATGTTGTGGGTCAGCAGCAGGGTACGCACACCCATCCGCGCAGACGCAAGCGCCGCCTCGGTGCCGGCATGGCCGCCACCGATCACGATCACCTCATAGTGTTCCGGATGGATCATCTCGCACCGCGTCTCGCTGCTTCAAAATAAGCCATTATAGCGCTGCATGGGAGGGGGTCGGAGTCGGTCATAGAAATGGAATCGGCGTCATCAGCGAGGCCGGCGGTATCAACGACTCCGAGCCCTGAAGGTGCCGCGATCAGCTTATTGACGCTTCCGGACGCAATCTTCCGGTACCGGAACCGGTCACAGGGTGGTCGTCATGCTGACCGGGGATTCGCCATGCACTGCCTTGGCGTTCACGCCATCCTGTTGTTGTTCCTCCTGCTGTCGCTTCCCGCCGTATCTGCCCGCGAGCTCACGCCCCGGCCACTGCCGGCATTCACCCAAGAGCGGCCCGATGCCTGGTTCAACAGCCCACCGCTGAAGGTCGGCGATCTGCGGGGCAAGGTCGTATTGATCGACGTCTGGACCTACGACTGCTGGAACTGCTACCGCTCCTTTCCCTGGCTGAAGCAGCTGGAGAGCGACCTGGCCAGTCGCCCCTTCATCGTAATCGGCATCCACACCCCGGAGTTCGACCACGAACGCGACCCCCGCCGGGTTGCCGCTAAGATCGAGCAATTCGGCCTGCACCACCCGGTGATGCTGGACAACGACATGGCCTACTGGCGTGCCCTGAACAACCGCTACTGGCCGACCTACTACCTGGTCGACAAGGCCGGTCGGCTGCGTTACCGATTCGTCGGCGAGACCCATGCCGGCGACGGCCGCGATCGCACCATTCGAGAGGTCATCGATCGACTGCTGGCGGAGTGACTACCTTCCGCTTTCACATTAATCGGCTGGGTTACACTGTGCCTACTGCTGTGATTAGGGAGTGTCGGATGCAAGCCTCGTTCTTGATCATTCTCTTGGTCTGGCTGCTGGCCGGCCCTGCGCTGGCCACCGGGCAGAGCGAAAAAACCCTGCTCAAGGAGCTGCGCGCCCTGGCCGAGAAGGCCCGCCGCGAACAGGCCGCCGACCGCTGGCTGCAGCGTGCGCTGGACGACCTGGTGGCGCGCTACGACCGTCCCTGGCAGCGCACCCTGTTCTTCGATGATTTCCGCGACGGCGACTTCAGCCGTAATCCTCATTGGGAGTTGCTCGAAGGACACTTCGAGGTGCTGCGCAACCGGGGACTGGTGGCCTGGGACGACAGTGGCAACCGGCCGGGCGAACGAAATACCCGCGACGACACCCGGCGCAAGGAGGATCTGGGAGCTGCGCTGGTGGGCGCCCTGCTGCAGCAGGCACTGGGGCCGGGACCGGAGAACAGGGAAACCGAGTCCCCCCGGCCGAATCGCTATGGGCCGGATCGGCTGCGTGCCCGGGTCAACGCCACCAATGCCTTCGCCCTGAGCGCCACCCTCGGCGCCAGCGAGGAGCCGCCGACCCATCTGGAGCTAGCCTTGCTGCAGAGCACCAAGGGGCACTACGGCTACCGGCTGCGCCTGCAGACCGGCCGGCGCGGCTTCGTGGAACTGGAGCGGATCCGCAACGGCCGCGGTGCCATCGTCGAGAACGTGCCGCTGAAACAGGCGTTCGCCGACGGGCGTCTGCACGACCTGGCCTGGCAGCAGACGCCGGATGGCACCGTCAAGGTGATGCTGGACGAGAAGCCCCTGTTCCAGGTGCGCGACCGCGCCTTCCGCGACGGCTACCCCTGGCTGGAGCTGCGCCACGACGGCGGTGACCTCACCCTGCGGGCCCTGCGTATCGAGGGCACCTGATGCACGGCGCGGGAGGGCCGGCGATCCACGCCCGCCTGCGGGCGGTGGTCGATGCGCTGGACGCGGTGATCGTCGGCAAGCGCCCGGTCATCGAACTGGCGCTGACCTGCCTGCTGGCACGCGGCCACCTGCTGATCGAGGACGTGCCCGGGGTGGGCAAGACCACCCTGGCCCACGCCCTGGCGCGCCTGCTGGGCCTGGACTACCAGCGCATTCAGTTCACCAGCGACCTGCTGCCGGCGGACATCCTCGGCGTCTCGCTCTACGACCGCGAGGACGGCAGCTTCCATTTTCACAAGGGGCCGGTGTTCGCCCAGTTGCTGCTGGCCGACGAGATCAACCGCGCCACCCCCAAGACCCAGAGCGCCCTGCTGGAGGCCATGGAGGAGCACCAGGTCACCGCCGATGGCCGAACCTGGCCGCTGCCCGAGCCCTTCTTCGTGATCGCCACCCAGAACCCGCAACACCAGATCGGGACCTATCCGCTGCCCGAATCCCAGCTCGACCGCTTTCTGATGCGGCTGCACCTCGGCTACCCCGACCGGGAATCGGAGCGCCGTCTGCTGGCCGGGGGTGACCGCCGCGCCCAGGTGGAGCGGCTGCAGCCGCTGGCCGACGCCCAGGCACTGGGCGCCTGGCAGGCGGCGGTGAACCAGGTGCACGTGGCCCCGGCGCTGATCGACTATGTGCAGGCACTGTTGCAGTTCAGCCGCGAAGCGGGCCCCTGGGACCCGGGCCTGTCACCACGTGCCGGGCTGGGCCTGCTCGCCGCCGCCCGCGCCTGGGCGCTGCTGCATGGTGAATCCAAGGTGATACCCGACCATGTGCAGGCGGTGCTGGCGGCGGTGGTCGAACACCGCCTCGGGGCCATCGAGGGTGTGGACAGTGCGCGCACCCTGCTCGAAGGCGTGCCGGTGCCGTGAGCGACCGCGGGTGGCTCGACGGCCTGCTGCGGCGCCTGCCGCTGGAACCCGGTCGCTGGAGCCGCATCGGCAGTCGCCAGCTCTATATCCTGCCCACCCGTCTCGGCTGGCTGTATACCCTCATGCTGGGTGCCATGGCGATTGCCTCCCTCAACTACGGCTCCAATCCAGCCTGGCTGCTGACCTTCGTCCTGCTGGCGGTGGGCCTGGGCGCGATGCTGCTCACCTGGCGCAATCTGTTTCGCCTCGAGCTGCGCCTGTTGCCGGTCCAGCCAGTGTTCGCGGGCGAGCCGGCCACGTTGCGCCTGCAACTGCGCGGGGGCGAGCGGCCCGGGATCGTCTTGCAACAGGGCGACCAGGTACTGATCCTCGATCTGACCGACGAAGGAGCCACCCCGGCCCTGAAACAGATTGCCTCGCACCGCGGCTGGCTGGTACCGGACGAGCTGACGCTCGCCACCTGCTATCCGCTGGGCCTGCTGCGCGCCTGGACGCAGGTACGGATCGAATGCGCGGTGCTGGTCTATCCCCATCCGCTACCCGCCAACAGGCGACAGGGTGCGAGGGGCAAGACCAAGGGCGGAGATCGCGCGAGCCGACCTGGTGAGGACGAATTGCACGGCCTGCGAGAGTTCCGCCGCGGCGATCCGCTCTCGCGAGTGGACTGGAAGAGCCTGGCGCGTGAACGCGGCCTGATGACCAAGCAGTTCCACGACCCCGCCGGTGCCGAGGCGCTACGCATCGACTGGGCGGCCCAAGCACCGGCCGATCGAGAAACTCGGCTCTCGCGCATGGCCGGCGAGGTCTTGGAGGCTGCGCGCAGCGGCCGATCCTGGAGCCTCCACTTGCCCGGCCAGACCCTTGGCCCGGATTGCGGCGAAGGCCATCGCCGTGCCTGTCTGCGCGCCCTCGCCTTGCATGGCCTGGAGGAGCGGCGGCCATGCGGCTGAATGATCCCCTCGCCAACCAGTCCGTACCCCGAGGGATCCGCTCGGCACTGAGCCTGGTCCTCGCCGGGACCGTGCTCCCGCATCTGGCCCATCTGCCCCTCGCCATCATGGCCTTCGGCCTGGCTGGGCTCACCTGGGGGCTCGTGGCGCAATATCGATCACAATGCCGGCCTGGACGCGCCCAGCTTACCCTGCTCGCCATCGCCGGCCTGGCCCTGCTGGTGCTGACCGTCCCGTTGAGCGACGGCCGCCTGGCCGGAACCTCGCTGCTGGTGATGATGCTCGGACTCAAGCAGCTGGAATCCAACAACCGACGTGACCACCGGATTGGAATACTGCTGGGCCTGGTAGTGGTCCTCACCCAGTTTCTGTTCGACCAGTCGCTGCCACTGGCGCTCTACCTGTTCAGCCTGACCGCCCTGCTGCTCGGGCTGCAGGTCGCCCTAAGCGGGGTCTCGCCACGCCTGGGCGAGATCGCGCGCACCACCGCGCTGCTGTTCTTCGGCGGCCTTCCGCTGGCCGCGGCCCTGTTCCTGTTCTTTCCCCGCCTCGACCATCCGCTATGGGCGATCAGTCATGGCGGGGTCGCCCGCACCGGTGTCTCGGGGCAGATGCGCCTGGGCCAGATCGGCGAGCTGGCCCGTTCCGAGGCGGTCGCCTTCCGGGTGACCTTCGACGGGCCGCCACCACCGCGTGCGGCGCTCTACTGGCGCGGGCCGGTGCTGTGGCGCTTCGATGGCCGCGCCTGGCACCGCGACGATCCCAAGACCCCGCCAGCGGCGGTACGGACCGACCCGAACGCCCGCATCCACTACCGCATGACCGTCGAGCCCAGCGGCCGCCGCTGGCTGTTCCCGCTGGACCTGCCAATGGATCTGCCGCCGGGCGTGCAGATCGACGCCGATTTCCAGGTGCGCGCCCCAACCGTGATCGAGGAACGGCAGCAGCTCAGCTTCGGCTCGGCCATTCGCTACCGGCTGCCCGGCCTGAGCCCGCGCGAGCGGCGCGCCGGTCTGGCGCTGCCGGAGGGATTCCCCCAACGGGTGCGCGCCCTGGCCCGCGACTGGCGCCGCCGCCACCCCGATGACGACGCCGCGGTGGTGCGGGCGGCGCTCAACCATTTCCATCGGCAGCCCTTCGTCTACACCCTGCGCCCGGGGCGCGCCGAGGGCGATCCCACCGAGGACTTTCTGTTCCGCAGTCGGCGTGGCTTCTGTGAGTACTACGCCAGCGCCTTCACCCTGTTGATGCGGGCCGCCGGCATCCCGGCACGCATCGTCACCGGCTATCAGGGCGGGACCCGCAATCCCCTAGCCGACCACTGGGTGGTCCGTCAGTCCGACGCCCATGCCTGGGCCGAGGTGTGGCTGGAGGACCAGGGCTGGACGCGGGTCGACCCCACCGCCGCGGTTGCCCCCGAGCGTATCGAGACCGCAATCGATCCAGTGAGCTCACAACAAACCGACGCCGTGGTGTTCGGTTCCACCGATAGTGCCTGGCTGAGACGGCTCGCCCGGCAGGGCCGCTGGCTGCTGGATGCCCTCGACCAGGGCTGGTATCTGTGGGTAGTGGGATTGGACCAGAAGCGTCAGCACGATCTCCTGGCACGGCTGGGACTGGACCGCCTCGGTCCTTACGCAGAAGCAGTGATCGTCGGTGTGCTGTTCCTGCTGTTGGGGCTGACCGGGTGGCTGATGTCGCGGCTGCCCCATGCCAGTGACCACGACCCGGCCGCCCGCCTGTGGGCCGACTACCGCCGGCGTCTGCAAAAGGCCGGGCTGGCTGCGCCCGACTGGTTGGGACCGCGTAGCCTGCTGCAGCGTGCCCGCCAACGCTGGCCGGACCAGGCCGCAACACTGGACCGTATCACGCATGAGTACCTGAGCCAGCGCTATGGCCCGCGACCGGACCCCGGGAGGCTACGCCAACTGCGCCGTCTCATCCGACGATTGCGACTCCCGTCCGACCGTCACCCTGACCACCCAGGTAGTCCGCCCGGTCGCTGAAAAACAGGCAGAGATTCCCTTGCGTCTGAACGTCTATGTCCTCCCCGGCCAAAGCATCCGACGCAGCGTGGCATCGCGATCGACGAAATGGTGTTTCAATGCCGCAAGGGTGTGCAGCACCGCCAACCCCATCAGCCCATTGGCGAGCCATTTGTGAACATCCCCCGCCAGGTCCTCCTGGCGGTTGACCCCGTGGAGCGTGGCCGGGACTTCGAACCAGCCGAACACGTCGACCCCTCGGCCGTCCGCGGTGGTGAGCAGATAGCCGGCAACGACCGTGGCGGCCATGAGCAGATAGAAGAGTCGATGCACCCACAGGGCCGCCCGCTGCTCCCAGGGACTGCCCAACAGGCCCGGACGCGGATTGCCCAGGCGCCAGGCAAGACGGACCACCAGAAGGATGGCGCTCAGCACTCCCAGCCCTCGGTGTATGTCGGGCGCCCTGTGGTACCAGGGGTGATAGTAATCGAGGTCGACCATGTATCGGCCAAGAAAGAACAGACCGACCACGAGCGCGGCCATGGTCCAATGGAGCAAGATGGAGATCAGCCCATAGCGTTCATGGTCGTTTCGCACACGCACCGCGCTCACCCTCGAAGACCGTCGGCCCGGTGCCCCTTCCCGCCTGCGCGAGATGCCTCACCCATTCGCTCCACCCTGCCGCCTCGACGCCCTGAATCACAACAAGGGATCGAAGGGCTGGCACCATGGCCGCCGTCGCAGATGGCCAGGCTCATCCTTCCGTTCCCATTCAGGCGGCAACCGCCTTCTGGATCAGGGGCACGAGCGGCTCGGGCAGGCGGATCTTCCCGGAGAGGGCGAATTCATGGGCCCGTGGCGACATCTTGCGCCAGGTCTTGCGGATGATGTCGATCCATTTGGCCTCGTCGTACTCCGGATGCTTGTCCGCGAAGTCCTGCATGTAGTGCTCGATGAAGACCAGGCCCGCGATGTCTTCCACCAACTGGGTGTCGGGGTTGGTGCGGAGCGACTTCTTGCCCACCGCATTGCGCACCCGCTCGATCGCCTCCTCGTCGTAGCCGACCCGGCGCATCAGCTCGGCGACGGTATCGGCGTGGAACTTGTAGAGATTCGTGCGCCAGAGATGGTAGCCCTTGCGATCCATGGGATAGTCGCTGCGTGGCGACTTCCAGCGCTGGATGTGCTGGGCGCGCACCGCAATCTGCATCAACGCATCGGCCTCCGGGGCGAAACGCTCGAGCATGTCGCTCATTCTGACTGCGTACAGATGCTCCTTGGGCCACTCCTTGCC
>RFHJ01000159.1 GCA_003696905.1 Gammaproteobacteria bacterium
GAATACCGGTGCAGCCACATCGCCCCCGTAGTATTGCTTGCCCCGCGGCTCGTCGATCATCACGGCGAGCACCAGTCGCGGATGCGACGCCGGCGCCATGCCGACGAAGACGGCACGGTAGCGCTTCTGCGAGTAACCGCCGAACCGGTCGAGCTTCTTCACCGTGCCGGTCTTGCCGGCCACACGGAAACCGGGAATGGCCGCCTTGCGCGCGGTCCCCCCTTCGCCGACCACCGCCTCCAGCATGTGGCGCACCCGCCTGGCCGTCTCGGCGCGGAACACCCTGCGACCCTCGGGCCGCCGCTCGCGGCGCAACAAAGAGATCGGTAGCGAAACCCCGTCGTTGGCGAGTACCGCATAGGCCTGGGCCAGCTGCAGGGTGGAGACGGCCACCCCATAGCCGTAGGCAAGGGTCGCCTGGTCGACCGGCACCCATTCGCGATAGTGGGGCAGACGCCCGCTACTCTCCGCCGGAAAGCCGGTTCCCGGCGCCCTGCCGAACCCCAGCGCATCCAGCACCCGCCACCAGCCTGCCTTGTCCAGCTGCAGGGAGAGCTTGGCGGCCCCCACATTGCTCGAGCGGGCCAGCAGGGTGGTCAGATCGATGGTGCCCAGATTGTGGTGGTCACGGACCGTGAAGTTGCCCACCCGGAAGTATCCGGGTCCGGTCTCGATGCGTGCATCGGGCGCGACCACGCCCTGCTCCAGGGCGGTCGCCACGGCAAAGGGTTTCATGGTCGATCCGGGCTCGAAGATGTCTGTCACGGCGCGATTGCGCAGCCGCCCGTTGCGATTGGAGCGGCTGGCATTGGGGTTGAATCCGGGCTGGTTGACCATCGCCAGCACCTCGCCGGTCCGGGCATCCAGCAGGACCGCGGAACCGCCAACGGCGCGGTGGCGATGCACCGCCGCCTTCAGTTCGCGGTAGGCGATGTACTGCAGGCGTCCATCCAGGGCAAGCGCCAGGTTGTGGCCGTCGCGCGGGGAACGGATGTTCTCCACGTCATCCACTACCTGGCGTCTGCCATCCCGCAGCACCAGTTTGACGCCCGCCTCGCCCCGCAGTTCCCCGTCATAGGCCCGCTCGAGACCCTCCTGCCCCTGGTCCTCGGCGTTGGTGAAGCCGAGCACATGGGCAAACACCTCACCGGTCGGATAGTAACGGCGGTCCCGCCGCTCCAGGTGTACCCCCGCGATATCGAAAGTGCGGGCCACCTGCAATGCATATCTTGCCCGTCCGGGTGGGAGTCGCTTCTTGAGATAGACGAAACGGCGGTGGGCATTGCGTTGCAGCAGGCCACGCAGCTCGCGCAGGCGCATGTCGAGGGCCTTGGCCAATTCCCCCAGGTGCGGCGTATCAGGGGTCAGCACCCGTGGATTGGCCGTCACCGATTCCACCGGGGTACTCAGCGCCAGCACCTCGCCCCGCCGGTCGGTGATCAGGCCGCGATGGGCCTCGATGGTGACCCGATCGAGGTAACGCTCGGCCCCTTCCGATTGCAGAAAATCCTTCTCCAGAACCTGCTGATCGACTGCCCGCCACACCAGCACCGCGGCAACGACAGCGAACATGCCCAGGACGCCGCGGCGACGCAGGGCAAAGCTCGGCAGCGCCGCTGGGCGCTCCTGCACTTGTCTCGCCCTTTTCGCTCGCCTGCCCGCCATTATTCGACCACCACCACGTTCTCGGGCCGGGGCGCATGCATGTGCAGGCTTTCCGCGGCCGCACGCATCACCTCCTCCAGGCTGCCGGTGCTCGCCAGCTCGAGCTGCAGCCGACCCCATTCCATGTTCGCCTCTTCGTGTTGCGCGCGCGCCTTCTGCAGTTCCACGAACAGGGTTCGCGACAGGGCCTTGGTATAGACCACGCCAATCGCGCTCCCCAGTACGGCCACTGCGGCAACGCCCAGCCAAAGGGCTCCAGACCGGTTCATCCTGTCACCTCCGCCACGCGCATCACGGCACTGCGTGCGCGGGGATTGGCAGCCACCTCTTCTTCACTGGCCCGCACCGCCTTGCCAATCAGTCGCAGGCGCCCCCGCAGCCGCTCGTGTTGCACCGGCACACCCTTGGGCAACCGCGGCCCACGCGCCTGTTCGCGCATGAACCGCTTGACGATCCGGTCCTCCAGGGAGTGAAAACTGATCACCACCAGGCGCCCGCCAGACCTCAGCACCTCCAGCGACTGCGCCAATACCTGGCGCAGGTCCTCCAATTCCTGATTGATGAAGATACGGATCGCCTGGAAGGTTCGGGTCGCCGGATGCTTGTGCGGATCACGGCCGGGGACCGTGCGTTCGATCAGGGCCGCCAGCTGGCGGGTGCTGTGCAGCGGCACCGACGCCCGTTCGCGCACGATGGCACGGGCGATTCGCCGGGCGAACCGCTCCTCCCCGTAATCCCGAATCACCTGCGCGATCTCCTCTTCCTTGGCCGTAGCGAGCCATTCGGCCGCGGTCTGACCCGTGGAACGGTCCATGCGCATGTCCAATGGGCCCTCCTGCATGAAACTGAAACCCCGTTCCGGCCGATCCAGCTGGGGCGAGGAGACGCCCAGGTCGAGCAGCAGGCCATCCACCCGGCCGGCCACGCCCAGTTCCTGAGCCACCTCGGCGAGGCGGGCAAAGCTCCCGTGCACCGGATGCAGACGCGGGTCGTCGCCAAACTGTGTCCGTGCCGCCTTCAATGCCACCTCGTCTTTGTCGAATACGATCAAGCGCCCGCCCCTGCCCAGCCGCCGCAGGATCTCCCCGCTGTGGCCACCACGACCGAAGGTGCCGTCCACATAGATCCCATCCGGTTTGATGTTCAACGCCCGGACCGCCTCCTCCCGCAGTACCGGCATGTGTTCCTGCCGTTCACTCTCGGTCACAGGGGCAGGTCTTCGAACAGCTCTGGTTTCTCGGCCGCCGCCTCGGCCGCGCTCTCCTTCCATTGATCCTGCTCCAACGGCATCCGACCGCTGTCCCAGATCTCGAACCGCGCTCCCTGGCCCAGCATGGTGACCTTCTTGTCCAGCCCGGCGTACTCACGCAACTCACTGGAGAGCAGGATCCGGCCCTGCTTGTCCATCTCCTGCTCCGAGGCATAGCCCAGCAACAGACGCTGCATCGCCGCCTGGCTCCGGTCCATGGGGTTGAGCCGCGCCACTCGTTCGGCAACCTTCAGCCAATGATCCTCGGGATAGAGCCACAGACACTGGTCACGCGAGGGATTGACGGTAACCACCACGCGCGAGTCACAGCACTCCTCGAGCGCACCACGGTACTTGGCCGGGATGGCCATGCGCCCCTTGGCGTCCAGATTGAGCGTGCTGATGCCGGAAAAGAACACGGCGACCGACTCCCCCTTCGGTACGGGAAATTCGGGTCAGGACTTATGCCCCATTTTTCCCCACGATTCCCCACTTCTCCCCAATATTAGGAGCCCCAGCCCCCCCGGTCAAGGCAAGGGCAAGAAAAAATACCTTGCAACTCAGACACTTATAGCACAAACCGAAAGCGCCTAAAGATCAAGTAAAACAACCCCGTAAGACACCAAGTTAAAGTGAATTCTCAAAAGCAGGACCCATCGACCCAGACGCCTGCGAGGGGAACGAAAGCGAGAAGGAGATCACTCCGTGGCTGCAACGAGGTGGGCCACCAATGAGGAAAGCGGGAGCCGGCCGGTAAGCCGGATTCTGTCGAGGACGATCATTCATCTGGGACGCCCGTCGCCGGACGCCTCGTGCGACCTACCCGGAAACGCCCGCGGGCCACGGGCTGCCGATCGGCACGTTTCCCTATTTGGTCTTGCTCCGAGAGGGGTTTACCCTGCCACCCCTGTTACCAGGGGCGCGGTGCGCTCTTACCGCACCTTTTCACCCTTGCCGGCCCCCTGCCGAAGCCGGGGACTTGGGCGGTCTGTTTTCTGTGGCACTTTCCGTCGGCTCGCGCCGCCCAGGCGTTACCTGGCTCTCTGCCCTGTGGAGTCCGGACTTTCCTCCATCGCGCATGGCGACAGCGATCGTCTGGCCGACTCCCGATGCAACCCTATTGGTTTACCTACCTTTTGACAAGGGAAGCCCTGAAGAATTCAGACCTTTTGCAGCCCAGGGACGGAGCGACCAAAATGCGTGACAGAGTCAATCCGTCCCCCCTTCGTCCTTCTGTTGTGCACGCTGCCGCTCCAGTGCCAGCCGATAGACACGGTTCCTGTTCTCTCCGCTCAGCCGAGCGGTCACGGCCACCGCACGCTTCAGCGGCAATTCCTGCAGCAGGACATCGAGCGTATTCGCGAGGCTGAGCTCGAAACGGTCGCCCTCCCGTGGCGGCGCACCACCCACCACCAGGACGAACTCCCCCTTGCGCTGATGCTCGTCCGTGGCCACCGCGGCATGGATCTCCTCCAGGGTGCCGGTCAGCAGGGTCTCGTGCAGCTTGGTCAGCTCGCGCGCCAGGGTGGCAGGACGCGCGCCGCCGAAGGCCGCCACCAAGGCCGCCAGGGTTTCGAGAATCCGGTGTGAAGACTCATAGAACACCAGGGTCTCGGGCGCCGCTGCGAGGTCGCCCAACAGGCTCGCTCGCGCGGCTTCACGGCGTGGCAGAAAACCCTCGAAACGAAACCGGTCGGTCGGCAGACCCGCGACCGACAGCGCGGCAATGAGCGCACTGGGCCCGGGCACAGGGACCACCCGAATGCCCGCACCGTGGCAGGCTCTGACCAACGGGAAACCCGGATCACTGATCAGCGGGGTTCCCGCATCGGAGACCAGCGCGATGGTGTCGCCGGAGCGCAGACGCTGCACCAGCGAGTCCACACGCGCCTGTTCATTGTGTTCATGCAGCGCGAGCAGCGGTCTGTCGAGACCCAGATGGCGCAGCAGGGCGCGGGTCCGCCGGGTGTCCTCCGCCGCGATCAGATCGACCGAGGCCAGCACCTCTGCCGCCCGTCTACCGAGATCGCCCAGGTTTCCGATGGGGGTTGCCACCACATACAGGGTGCCGACCTCGTTTGACAGCCTTTTGGTCACCTTCGATACTCCGCCTCTGCATGCCGCCTGCCGGGGTACGACGCATCGACCTCCGAACGCGCGGCATTCGATCAACGCCCCGATGTCAGGAGCTGCAAAATGGCAAGGATGTTGCCGCCGGCAGCCGTCGTGAACGGCCGCCCCCATCGTCACCGGACCGAACACCAGATGCAAACCGACAGAACAGCCATCGCCACTATCCTGTTGCTCTTACTCGGGCTGATTCTTGCTGGCTGCGCCCCGGTGCCGACCCAGCCCCAGCGTCCCGATCCCGACATTGCGCGGGCACGGGCCCTGATGCAACAACAGGACTACTCCGCAGCGAGCCAACTGTACGAGTCGCTTGCCAACCGGAAACCAGGCATGGAGGGAACCCGTTTTCTGCTCCAGGCCATCGAAGCGGCGCTGCGGGCAGACGATCCAGACAATGCACAGCGCCTCATCGACCTGGCCGTCACCCGTCCCTTGAACGAGCGCCAGCAACTGCATCTGACCCTGCTGCGTGCCGAGCTGGCACTGGCGAGAAACCAGGCCGATCGGGCAGTCGACCTGCTGCTGGCGACGCTCCAATCCGAAATGCCGACAGACCTCAGAAAACGCCACCTGCGCGACCTCGCCACCGCCTACCGCAGACTCGGCAACCTTCTGGAATCGGCCAATGCCCTGCAGCAACTCGATGCACTGCTGCAGGACCCGGAAGCACGCCTGCAGGTGCAGACCGAGATACTGCGCGCCCTGAGCGCGCTCAACGAGCGCACCCTGGAAAATTTGAAGCCCTCCCCCCCCGGTGTTGCCGGCGGCTGGATGGACCTTGCCCTGCTGATCAAGCAGTACGGCTCCGATCCCGAGCAATTGTTGCCCAGAGTTCAGCAATGGCGTGACGATCATCCCGGCCATCCCGCCCTGCCACAACTGATCGAGCGCTTCTTGACTCAACTGCAGGGACAGGTCGAGCGGGCCGATCACATTGCGGTACTGTTGCCGGAGAACGGTCGCTTCGCCAGCGCCGCCGCCGCCATCCGCGATGGCCTGATGATCAGCCTGTATGACCTCCCGGAAGACCAGCGCCCTCTGCTGCAATTCTACGACACCAGTGATCCATCCACGGTCTGGCCGATCTATAACCAAGCGGTGGCGGCGGGGGCCCAGGCCGTCATCGGCCCCCTGCAGAAGGATGGTGTCCGTCAATTGCTGCATGCGGGCGAGCTGGCGGTCCCGGTGCTGGCGTTGAACAAGGTATCCGGTGACGTGCCCTCCCCCGACAACCTTTTCATGTTCTCGCTCGATCCAGAGCACGAGGCGCGCCTTGCCGCGGAAAGGATCTGGCAGCAGGGCTTAAGACACCCCGTCGTCCTGGTACCGGAAAACGCCCAGGGAGGACGTCTCGAGCGGGCCTTTCTCGAGCGCTGGGAGGCCTTGACCGGCTACCGCGTGGACAGTGAACACTATGACCCTGCCTCGGCCGACCACAGCGCGCCCATCTCGCGGCTCCTGCACGTGGATCGCAGCAAGGCCCGGCACGCCCGGCTGCAACACTGGCTGGGGCGGCGCATTCAGTTCGAACCCCGGCGCCGCGCCGACGTGGATGCGGTCTTCATGCTGGCGACCCCGCGTCAGGCCCAGAGCATCAAACCACAACTCGCCTTCTTCGGTGCCGGCGACCTGGCCACCTATGCCACCTCTCAGGCCTGGAATGGCCACCTCACGGCCCAACAGCTAGCGGACATGCGCGGCATCCGCCTGCCCGACATTCCACTGATCGTGAATAGCGACCAACGGGAGGCCCTCGGCCGGGACATCCCCGGCGTACTCGGCCCCGGCGTCAGGCTGTACGCCCTGGGCATCGACGCGCTGCGCCTGCAACCCAGGCTGCGCCAGCTTCAGCAGAACCCCTGGGAATCCCTGGACGGCCAGACCGGTAACCTTTACATGGACGCGGAAGGCCGGATAGAACGACAGCTGATATGGATCGCGCTGGACGATCCACCGCGCATCCTGGGCTATTCCCGCCGCATGGACCTGACCGAGAGTGGTGGTTTCCAACAGCCATCGCCCGAGGACACCGATGCGCCGGGCAAGCGCGAAACGGCAAAGCCGACCACCTCTCAGGGTGCTGGCCCGCCTGTCCAGGCCGCACAGTGATCCACCCGCATGTCCACGAAGCGTAAGCAGGGCGAGCAGGCAGAATCTGCAGCCGAACACTGGCTGAACGAGCGTGGTCTCCGCCCGGTGGCACGCAACTATCGGTGTCGCGGCGGGGAGGTGGACCTCATCATGCGCCATGACGAGACGCTGGTCTTCGTCGAGGTACGCCTGCGCCGCCACCACACCTTCGGCGGCGCACTGGCAAGCGTCGACCGCCGAAAACAGCACAGACTCATCCTCGCTGCGCAACATTATCTGCAGCACCACTCCTGGGAGGGTCCTTGCCGTTTCGATGTGGTCGGCCTCGATGCCCGTGGCGTCGCCGACTGGGTCCAGGATGCCTTCGGCACTGGCTGAAGCCCCGCCCCCATGCGACACTTGTGACCATGGAGCTGCAATCCCGCGCGACCGAACAATTCGCCCAACACATGGAAACCGTCGCCATGGCCGCGCCCGGCCTTAGCGAGCAGCTGGCCGCGGCCGCCGAGCGACTGGTTCGCACCTTTGTTCAAGGAGGCAAGGTGCTCTGCAGTGGTACAGGGGCCGGGGCACTTCTTGCACGCCATTTCGCCGACCTCATGCTGCATTGCTTCGAGCGCGACCGTCTCGCATTGCCAGCCATGACGCTCAGCAACGTCGACTTCGGGTATGAGCAGGAGGCGTCGGGGAACGCACTCCCGCGCCAGCTGGCCGCGCTCGGCCGCCCTGGCGACGTGCTTCTGCTGGTGAGCAGTGGCGCCGGCGATGAACTCCAGCAGGCGATCGCCGCCGCGCACGAACGGGAACTGAGTGTCGTGGCATTAACGGGCCACCAGCAGGAGGAACAGACCAGGCGGACGCTGCTCGACCAGGACGATATCGTGCTCAGCGTGCAGAGCGAGAACCATGCCCGGGTCCTGGAGGTCCAACTGACCACCCTGCACATCCTGTGCGACCTGATCGACACCCAACTACTAGGGAGCCCTTGACATGCCACTCACCCCTTCCCGTTCCCTCCTGCTGACCCTCCCCCTGCTCGCCGCTTTGCTCGGCGGCTGTGCCGCAGTGGTGGTCGGCGGAACCGCCACGGTCGCAGGCGTCGCTCACGATCGCCGCACCGTCGGCACCGTGATCGAAGACAAGGAGATCCTGATCAAGGCAATGCGTCTGCGCGCCCAGGACGAGGAGCTCAAGCGTCTGACCAATATCGACATCACGGTTTATAACCTCCAGGTGCTGCTGACCGGACAGGCAGCGAATCCGGCCGTGGTCGAACGCTTCGCCCAGCAGGTGGCACGGATACCGCGGGTACGCAGGGTGTACAACGAGGTCACGATCGGGGCCGAGAGTACCTGGAGCGACGCGGCAGCCGACGCCTATCTCACCAGTCGAGTGAAGCTGGCACTGTTCGACGTTGGTATAGAGGGCTTCGACCCGCTGCGGGTGAAAGTCGTCTCCTCGGGTGGGACTGTCTATCTGATGGGGCTGCTCACCCCGACGGAGGCGGATGCAGTGACCGGGAAGGTGCGCTATATCAGCGGCGTAAAGAAGGTGGTGAAGCTATTTGAATACGTCTGAGGCGCCGCCGCAGCTGCGCCCCGGAGTGCGCCGAGAGCTGAAACGCCTGTTCGGGGACCAACTGCTGACCGAACCCGCCGACTGCTGGGCCTATGGCTATGACAACAGCCGATTGCAGACCCTGCCCGCAGCGGTCTGCTTCGCCCATGAGCACCGGCAGGTACTCGAGCTGGTGCGGCTATGCAACCGCGAAGGCCTTTCCTTGGCAGCGCGTGGCAAGGGCACCGGCACCACGGGCGCCAGCGTTCCGCCTTCCGGCGGCATCGTGCTGTCTCTGGAACGCCTGCGCGAACGGCTGGTGATCGAACCTCGAGATCGGCTGGCGGTGGTTTCTGCCGGGTTCACCAACCAGGAATTGCAACAAGCCGCGGCTGCAGAGGGCTTCTTCTGGCCACCCGATCCCACCAGCGCCGCGGTTTGCACCGTCGGGGGCAATCTGGCCTACAACTCGGCGGGGCCACGGGCAGTGAAATACGGCACGCCACGGGAAAACACCCTGGGGCTGCTGGCAGTGACCGGAGCGGGACAGACCCTACGCACCGGCGTGCGCACCACCAAGGGGGTGGTCGGCTACGATCTGACCCGCCTGCTGATCGGCTCCGAGGGCACCCTCGGCATCATCACCGAGGCGACCTTGAAGCTGACCCCCCTACCAGAGGCGAAACGCACCTTGCAGGCGTTCTACCGTGATATCCGCAGCGCCGCGGAGGCCGTCTCTGCCATCATGGCGCAGCCGATCACGCCCTGCGCCCTGGAATTCATGGACGGCCAGGCGATCGAAATGGTACGGAATTACTCCGACCTGCCACTGCCGGGCGAGGCCCGGGCCCTGCTGATGATCGAGGTGGACGGCCCCGCCCATGCCATCGATGCAGACACGCAGCGGGTGCGCGACGCAGCACACAACGAGGGCTGCGTGGGCATCGAACTCGCCCGCTCGTCGGCAGAGGTGGAACGCCTGTGGCTCACCCGCAAGGCACTGTCCCCGGCACTTCGCAATGTGGCGCCCAAAAAGATCAACGAGGACGTGGCGGTGCCCGTCTCACGGCTGCCCGAGCTGATCGATGGCCTTCGGGACCTTTCCGCCCGCCACGACATCCCCATCGTCAACTTCGGCCATGCCGGCAATGGCAACATCCATGTCAACCTGCTGCTCGATCCGGACGATCCCGGGCAGATGGCGGCCGCGGAACCCTGTCTCGCGGCGGTCTTCTCGCTGGTGTTGGCGCTTGGCGGCACCCTGTCGGGAGAACATGGCATCGGTCGGGTTAAACGGAAATACGTGGCCCGCGAACTATCCGCCCCTGCGCTGCAGTTGATGCATGCGATTCGCAGACAGTTCGACCCGAACGGAATTCTCAATCCGGACGTGGCCCTGCCCGATGAGCCGGCGGCCTGATCCGCCACAAATCTTCCCCGCGCACCCTGTGGTATAGTCCCGGCCCGAAATCCAATTGGGGCACTCCCGAGGGGGCCTGCCCGCAATCACGAAAACGACAAGCTCTGAGGGGGGTATGTCATGTCCAAGAAGCATCCAGTAGTCGCCGTTACTGGCTCCTCCGGCGCCGGGACCACCACGGTGAAGCGCGCCTTCGAACACATCTTCACCCGGGAAGGTATCAAGGCCGCGGTGATCGAAGGCGACAGTTTTCACCGGTACGATCGCGCCGAGATGAAGGTCAAGATGGCCGAGGAAGGCCTCAGCCACTTCGGCCCCCAGGCCAACCTGTTCGACAAGCTCGAGGAACTGTTCAAGACCTATGGCGAGACGGGCACCGGCGAAAAACGCTACTACCTGCACAGCGAGGAAGAGGCGGCCGAACACAACGCCCGCCTCGGCACCGACAAGAAACCGGGTGAATTCACCCCCTGGGAACCGATCCCGGAGGGCACCGACCTGCTGTTCTACGAGGGGCTGCACGGCCTGGTGAAGACCGATGACGTCGACGTCTCCCAACACGTGGATCTGGGGATCGGCGTGGTGCCGGTGGTCAACCTGGAATGGATCCAGAAGATCCATCGCGACAACGCCGAGCGGGGCTACAGCGCCGAGGCGATCGTGGACACCATCCTGCGCCGCATGCCCGATTACATCAACTACATCACGCCCCAGTTCTCGCGCACCGACATCAACTTCCAGCGCGTCGCCACGGTCGACACCTCCAACCCCTTCATCGCGCGCGACATCCCCACGCCCGATGAGAGTTTCGTGGTGATCCGCTTCGCCGACCCCAGGAAGTTCGACATCGACTTCCCCTACCTGATCAACATGATCCCCAACTCCTTCATGTCGCGCCGCAACACCATCGTGGTGCCCGGCGGCAAGATGGGCTATGCCATGGAGATCATCCTGGCACCGATCATCGACCGCATGATGGAGGCCGCAAAGTCCGAGTGACGATCCGGCTCCGATGAAACAAAGAACCGGCCCTCGTGGCCGGTTTTTTTGTTTCTGTTCCTTCTCAGCCGGCCACCAGCGCCCC
>RFHJ01000160.1 GCA_003696905.1 Gammaproteobacteria bacterium
CACCGCGCCCTCGATGCTGATCCTCTACCTGATCCGCTACGCCATTATCGGCCTGACCTTCTGGCTGTGGCACCGGGTCAGCCTGCTGTTGTTCGACGATCCCCGCTGGCAGGTCGCTGCGGCCACCAGCTGGCTGTTGATCGCCCAGCTGGGCTGGAAGCTCCATCAGGGCTCGACCCACACCACCCTGCTCACCCTGGCGCTGGTGATGAGCCTGCACGCCATCGTGCTCATCCTGCGGCGAGGAAGGACGCGGGACTACCTGTACCTGGGTCTGGCGGTGGGGCTGGGGATGATGGCCAAGTACAGCTACGCGGGCTTCGTCCTTCCCATGCTGCTGGCGGGGCTGGCGGCTTCGGTAACGCGGCAGCGTCTGCTGCGCTGGCCGATGCTATGGAGCCTGCTGGCCGCCGTGCTGGTGATGCTACCGGCGTTGATCTCGCTGTTCGCACCAGATTCGCCGGTAACTACGCGTCTGCAGGGCCAAACCACCTATCGGCTCGGCGGCATCGTGGCGGCTGATTTCAGTCTGCTGTGGCAGTGGCTACGGGGCGCTGCCGGCTTCCTGGCGCCGCTGTGGGTGATCTATCTGGTGGTCTTCCGTTCTGCTCCACAGGGGACGGACACCGCTACTTGGGTGCCCCTCCCCCCGCAAGCGGGGGGAGGCTGGGAGGGGGGGCGAACGGTGCGTCCCTTGCTCGACCGATTCCATCTGGTGGTGCTCGTCCTGGTGGTGGCTATATCCCTGTTCGTCGGCGTCGAGCATCTCAAGGCCCGCTGGTTGCATCCCTTCCTGTTGTTCGTGCCTTTTTGGTGGCTGTTGCATGCCCGCCCCCGCCCGCGCGCCTGGCCGGTACTGCAGTGGACCACCGTCACGCTGTTGGTGCTGGCGGTAGTAGCGCGGCTGTGGCAAATGACCGCTACCCCCTATGTCGGCAACAAGCCCTCGCGGGTCACATGGCCGGTGATGGAAGCGCTGCGGCAACTGCCCCCGGCCGTGCTGCAGGCCCCGGTGCTCGCGGCCAGCGACACTTTCTTGGCGGCTCATCTGCGGCTGTTGACCGGGCGGCCGGTGGAAGTCGTGCCACCCGGTCTGCCCTCCGCTTCCAGGCCCGGAGAGATACTGATCCGGACGAGGCCGGCGAAGAGTGAGGCGCCTACGGCTCGGAGTCAGAATAGGCGGGGCGGTGTGGTCGTCGCGCGGCGCGGCAAGGCGACCTATGGGATCGCATGGTCAATGGCCCGGTGAGGTCAGTTCTTGCAGGACCCGCTCGGCAGTGGCGATGTTCGTGGGAGGGCCTTTAGGCCCGACAATCCGACAATGGGCCTTCTTGTGAGAGGACTCTCAGACCCGGCAGGCTGCCTAGTGAATGGTGGATCACCTCAGCGGTCAAAAGGGCCATTGCGCGACATGTTTGGAAATCGCAGGCATAAAAAAGCCCACCTCATCCCTGGGGTGGGCATTACCGCCTTGAATGCTCGTATCCCTGGAGCGTGCATCCGTGCCTTCGGGCCTCCTGCCCTGCATCCATCCCTGAAGCGGTGTGACCATTATCGGCCGGTGGGCGGAGAACTGTAATCGAAGAAGTCCGAAACGCTTGTAGGAAAATTCTGACATGCGTTCCAAACGTCCGTGTCGGTTCGGTTGCGGGGCTCCGTCGAGCCCTATAGCATAGACAGGTTATATTCTCCCACGCGTCTGGTGGATCCATGCCTTTTCGCTCCTCTCTACCCTCCCTCCCGGCACGTCTGGGGGGGCACCTGCTGCTTTCGGTACTGGCGACAACAGGTGTATTGTTGCCCGATCATCTCTTCAGTCTGCTCTATCCGACCTATCAGGTCGGTATTGCGCCCAAGATCCTGTTGGGGGTCTTTCTGGCCTTCTTCCTGGCCCTGAGTGCCCGTCGGCTGCGTGCGGTCGCCATCCTGTTGATCTTTCTTGCGCTGCTGCAGCTGTCGCAGTTCTGGCATTTCGTCTACTACGGTACCCTGATCTCTCCCCAGGAGGTCGGCCTGCTGGGTAGCGAGATGGACGAGATCACCGCCTCGTTGCTGGGCATATGGCCCGCCCTGATCCCGCCGCTGTTGATGGTGCTGGGTTGCTATCTCGCGGTCTGGTGGATGATCCGGCGAATGGCCGATTATCGGCAGCATATCCCGGCCGGCACCGTCGTCCTGGTGCTGCTGCTGGGGGGGATTCTGCCGGTCAAGGCCTATAACTCGACCGGATCCCAGGCGTTTTATCCCAATCCGCGTCATTATTCGGTCAAGAACACCCTCTACGCGGTGGGCTGGTTTCTGGGCAAGGAGCTGCCGCGCCGATTCAGCGACGATCATTCGTCGCGCCACTTCAAACCCTATCAGCTGGTGGAGATGTCGTCGGTACTGCCGGCCAATATCGTGGTGGTGATGGGAGAGAGCCTCAATCCGACGCACATGGGGCTGTTCGGCTACGGTCGGAATACCACGCCGCATTTCAGTGCCTTGAAAGACGATCCCAACCTGTTCTTTACCAAGATCCATTCGGGCGGGGTTTCTACGAAGGTCTCGGTACCGACCTTCTTCAACCTCAAGCGCGAGCCGTTCAACGCCCAGGTGTTGTACAAGGGCGAGGCGAATCTTTTCAAGCTGGCCAAGCAACGGGGAATGCAG
>RFHJ01000161.1 GCA_003696905.1 Gammaproteobacteria bacterium
AAGGCCGATGCGGTGATCCTGGCGGTGGCGCACAAGGCCTTCAAGGAAAAGGGGCCGAGTGAATTCCGGCAGATCATGACCCCCAACGCAGTGCTGATGGATGTGAAATCAGTGCTGGACCGGGAGGCCTTTGGCAAGGAAGGGATCGAACCCTGGCGGCTGTGACGAACGGCTCTGTGGTGTAGGGGCAAAGAGCCTGTTCCATCTGTCCATCCCGCGGGATGGAAGAGGAGCGGGAGCGCTAGTGGATTGTCTTTGCCCTCGGGTCAACCGGTGCGCTTTGGGTGCTTCCGCTCGTCCTGGGCATTTTCGATTACGGGACGTAGAAAGCGGCGCGCTGCATAACCCACGGTGCCGTCTCTGGTTTGTACTCGGCACCAAGCCCCACCCTTTGTCGCCTCGAGGATTGAAACCTGTTCGGCGCCGCGCAATACCCGGCGTACGGCATAGCGGGTGCCAGGTCCCTGGCGCAGATTCAATGCGCGTGCCACGACCTGATAGAAACGGCTGCGCCTTGCGGCGACCAGGAAGGGGTTGTCCGGATCCAGCGGCATGGTCCGTACCAGGCGCCTGGCGAGATCCGCGGCCACCGCCTCGAGTTGGTCCGGGCTCAGGTTGTCTGCCGCCTTTACCGCGCCCACTGCGAGATCGATCGGCGAGAGTGGTACTGCACCCTCTCGTGATTGTGCAGTATGACTGCCGCGCCAGATGATGCGGCCAGTACTGGCTTGAACCAATTTCAATTCGGCACCGATGCGGATATTGGAATAGATGCCGAAATAGTCCACGTCGAAGGTGGTGATTCGGCCGGTCAACAGCCAGTCACACCCAAGCTCCCGGGCCACGAGCCGGTAGCGTGCCGGATTGGTGACCGGAAAGCCGCCGGTAACTCGATCGACGCGGGCCAATTCGAGGTCGCGTGGAGAATGTGCACTGATGAATCCATAGAGGGTCTCGCGCACTAGGCGGCGTTTGGCGGAGGCATCGAAAGTGTGGCGATATGGCGTAGGGTTATCGGGCGCCTGCGGTTTGGTGTCGTCAGCCGTAGAATCGTCGGCTGGTATCTCGATCGGGGCGTCTTCCGTGTTCTTGGCCGAGGGCTTCATCAGGTCGAGCGATAGCGGTTCGGCCGCCTCCTTGGAGAGGGCTAGTGGTAACAGGGCGAGACACTTGGGTTGGGTGAGCTCTGCAGTTGGGTCGAGGTGATAGTTAACCCGACTGAACACCGCACCACCTGTGTCCAGGCCGGTGTTTGGATCGGCGCTGTAGCGTGGCGTCGTCAGGCATCCGGACAACACCAGCGAGACCGTTGCAATCGATGCCATTCTGATCATGCTGATCATGTCGCTTCCCCCTTCGACGACTTTGCTGCGCAAGCCTAGCGCAGGCAGAAGTGATTTCAGGTGAACCGATTCACAAGCATGGCCAACGGTAAGAGGAGTCGAGCGAAGACGTGATCCGCTTTGGATGAAGACGGGGACAACTGCACGGATGGGGATGCCTTTACTTCTTTCATTACTTCTTTCGTTAATGCGGCGGTGACATGAAAACGACGAGGCCCCGGCTGCAACACAGCAACCGGGGCCCTTGTTGGCGTCCCGTAGGGGAGTCGAACCCCTGTAACCAGCGTGAAAGGCTGGGATCCTAGGCCTCTAGATGAACGGGACAGAAACCGTTGCAAATTGTTGGTGGAGCCAGGCGGGGTGAGCCGAGACCGAATGTCCAGTGGACATTCGCAGGTCGGGGAACGACGCGCCATGGATGGCGCGGCTGGCCCGCTGCTCCAGGGATGGATCAAAGCTCGTTGGTCTGATCCTTCCCGATAACTTGGTGGAGCCAGGCGGGATCGAACCGCCGACCTCAACACTGCCAGTGTTGCGCTCTCCCAGCTGAGCTATGGCCCCGTATTTTCATAGCCGGGGTGGTGGTTGCCACCCATCCATGGGGCCCCGTCCAGCTCGGCCTCCCTGCCTCGCGTTCGGCAACTGCGTTATGCCACTGGCATAACGGTTTGCCTCACCCCAGCTGAGCTATGGCCCCGTATTTTCATAGCCGGGGTGGTGGTTGCCACCCATCCATGGGGCCCCGTCCAGCTCGGCACCCCTCGAACGAGGCGCGTATGTTAGGCGAGCTCTTTCCCCTTGTCTACCCCCTTTCAAAAAATCCCCCAGGGTAACGTCATCCAAGTTGGGCAGAGCGGGTCGCCTGCTCGGGAAAACGCCGTGAATACATCCATGTAGGCTCTACGACGGCATCCCTGCCGCCGAAGTTTCCCGAGCAGGCACCCGCTCCACTTTTCAATGGCTTACGACTTTAGATGGCGGGGCCCTGCAAAATCCCCAGGGTCGCGTCATCCAATTTCGACTCTACATACGACGAATCAGGATGTGGGCGGCCTGATCTTGAGTCGTCATCGACGAAGAAGACTCAAGGTTCCTGGAATTCGCGGGGTTCGAGTGTCCCGCTGGCGGTTACAATCTGTTACGCCGATGATCTTCGAAAATCTACGAGCTTCCTGCACTCTGTTGCTGCATTGTGCGGAAGTCACCCTCGAGGCGGTGGAATCTCCGCTTTATCGGACCTTCTCCAGACAAGAGGACATTCCAATGGAAAAGACCTTCGACGTCCAGAACATGAAGTGCATGGGGTGCGTGGCAGCGGTGAAAAAGGCAGTGGAGCCGCTTGCCGGTGTGACCGCGATCGAGGTGGACCTGGAGGGCGGCAAGGCCGTGGTCAGTGGTGATTTCGATCCGGAGCAGGTGGCCA
>RFHJ01000162.1 GCA_003696905.1 Gammaproteobacteria bacterium
GTGAAGGTGTTCTTGGCCCAGATGATGAAGGTGGACCAGCGCCCGCCGGCGGCGCGAAAGGCCGCCTGCAAGGTATCCAGTTCCGAGGAGGACATGGCGATGTAGACGGCGCCTTTCGTCATCTCGAGCAGATGTCTGCAGGCTGTCTGGAGAAAGGTGCCGAAGTCGTCGCCCAGATTGTCGTTCAGAATCGGCCGGCTCTTGCCGCGCAGCTTGTCCTTCGGGCTGTTGGCGTAGTTGACGTTGTACGGCGGATCGGTGAAGGCCATGTCGGCCAGCTCGTCGCCCAGCAGCGTCCGGTAGTCGGAGGCACGGGTGGCGTCGCCGCACAGGACCTTGTGGCTGCCCAGCAACCACAGGTCGCCGGGACGGGAGACGACACGCTCCTCCGGCTCGGGCACCACATCGTCGTCGGTGAGGCTGGCATTATCCGTCTCGGGGGCGTCGAGCAGCTGCGCGAGTTCGTCCGGATCGAAGCCGATCAGGCCGAGATCGAACTCCTCCAGCTGCAGTTCGCCCAGCTCCTGGCGCAGCAGTTCCTCGTTCCAGCCGGCATTCTCGGCCAGCTTGTTGTCGGCGATGGTCAACGCCCGGCGCTGCGCGTCGGTCAGATGCGCCAGCCGGATGACCGGCACCTCATCGAGTCCCAGCTCGCGCGCCGCCAGCAGTCGCCCATGGCCCGCGATGAGGGTGCCGTCTGTGTCGATGAGCACCGGGTTCACGAAGCCGAACTCGGCGATCGAAGCGGCAATCTGCGTCACCTGCTCCTCGGAGTGGGTACGCGCGTTGCGGGCATAGGGCGTCAGCGCCTCGATGGGGAGGCGCTCGATGTTCAGATTCATGGTGATTGCGTGCGAACCTCGGGTGCGAACCGCGAACCCGGTTTTTCGGGGTGACGCTGGCAAAACGCCGCGCCTCCGCCCCCCGCAGGGCTCAGCAGCCAGGAAGGACCCGCGGATGACGAAAGCCAATGGCAGGGGGCAGAAACAACGAGGGCCCGGGGAGAATCCCCGAGCCCCGAACGCGCTTTGCTCGCGATGCTAGTGCAATCCTAGCGCAAAACCGGCGAAAGTGTTGCAGCCCGAAACGGGTGCGGGTTTCGCAGTGTTGCGCACCGGCTCGCGGCGGCTCGAAGCGATCCACAACTTCACGCAATCTCACTCGCGCGAATGGGTGTAGCTGCGGCATTCAGGTGACCCACCACCACGACCAAGGCCCGCTGCCATCGCCGCCAGGCCGTCGTGCGATCGCAGCCGACACGGCGGCAGATGTCGCGCCAGCGCCATCCTTCCGCGCGCATCCAGACCAGATGGCGTTCCTCCTCGCCAAGCCACAACACCCAGCGCATGGTCTCCTCCATGCGGTCGATGGCGGCCGGGTCCGGGGGGAAGCGGTAGTACGCATCCTCGCCGGAGAAGGTTTCCCAGGGCTGGCGCAGGATGGCCGGCCAGGTGTTGAAGTAGCCCTGCACCCGCACGGGTGGCAGACGATGGGCCGTCTGCGCCGCTTCGCGGAAACGCTCGGCCACCTGTTCGGGGGTCCACTCAGTCATGGCGCACCTCCCGACGGTCGCTCCCGCCATCCTTGGCTCCCGCGACACTCGGGCGTCCTGCCCGTCGGCCGTAGAGCCGTTCCCCGATGCGCTGGATGAACTCCCGCTCGATCCAGTCGAGCCGTTCGTCCTCGGGCGAGATTACGAGGATGCCCTGTTCGCGCCAGCCCTCGCGCTTGACGGCCTCAGGGTCGGCACGTTCGGGTTGCAGGCGCCCCAGGGGACAGCGGTAATGCGGATTGGGCGCGCTCATGGGTTCACCTCCTGCTGGGCCATCACCCAGAGCAGCAGCGCGATGGCATCCGCCTCGTTGTCGTCGGCCGGCTGAAAACCCCGGGCCTGCACCGCGGCGATCACGTCCCGCTTGGCCGCGTTGCCACGGCCGGTGGCGTGCTTCTTGATCGTGCCCACCGGCACACCCTGGTACGAAATACGCTGGTGTTCGCACCAGGCGGTCAGCTGGCCCAGGAAGCCGCCGTAGGCGTGGGCGGCATCCACGCCCGCATGGCGGCGCACCTCCTCGAAGAAGATCGCCTCGATCGGGCCGACGGTGGCCTTCAGATTTTCCAGCCAGCGCCGGAAGCGGAGGTAACGCATGCCGCCGCCTTCGAACCGGCCCGGCCGGAAAGACTCGGTGCCGCTGGTGATGCGGCCCTCGGGCGTGCGGACCGCCCAGCCCGTTCGGGTGCCGAGATCGAGCGCCAGCAGGCTGCTGTCATCCTTCGGGCCGTCCACTGCGGTGAGCAGACGAGAACCCCTCCGACCCGGGGGAGAGGAACCGGGGTGTTCCTCTCCCCCCGGAGGGGGGAGGGTGTTCGTGCAATCTGGAAAGTTCTCGTAACCATCTGATTGGAAAAGCAAATAGCCCAGATTGCAGACCCTTTCTGCAATCTGACCTCTGCAATCTGCAATCTGGCGCAAGCCATTGAATTTATTGAATTCCAGATTGCAGACGTTTTGCAGTCTGCAGATTTCCGGTTCAGATTGCAGGACCTTCTGCAATCTGAATTTTTCGATGCCGGAAATCCTCGGCTGCCGGATTGAAGCCATCGGATTCATTGATTGTCCTCCTCGTGATAGATCCAGACGGTGGGGTCCTCGACCGGCAACGCGGCGCCGGTCTGCGGGCACTTGTAGTGGGTGGGCAGGACGGGAAGCGGGGTCGCGACGATCTCGCCGGTCTCCTCGTCGACGCGTTCGGGACCGGGCACGGTCATGCCCTCGACGCACAGGTAGCCGAAGCGGGTGCGCGCCAACGGCGGGAGGCCATAGTCCTCCGGGTTTCGGAAGAACTTGA